>JBBDHW010000033.1:12934-114461 GCA_040880805.1 Acidimicrobiia bacterium
GCATGCGAGCGCCCGCGGCCGGGGTATCCCCGGCCGCAGCGAGCGCGCGAATAGTGAGGACCGTGCACCCGCCGTCGACACTGGCGCCATGAGGTCGTACTCGTCGTTGGCTCGGGTCAGGCACCCCTGCGGCACACGGGAGGGCCCGCTGAGAGCTGCTTCCTTCCGGACCTGACTCGGTTCACAGGATCCCGTTGCGCAGGACCCGACCCTCGACGCCTCGTACGAGCCGTACCTCATTGCAGCCCGAGCCTCGGGCGGGAATTCAGCCCCCCATACGTGGGTTTGGGGTACAGGGCCCCACGAGCTCCCCGCCAAGCACGGTCGGGTGCCAGGCTACCCGGATGGACTACGAGGTGAGCCTCGCGACCGTCGAGTCACAGACGATCGCCGCGGTGCGCGAGCGCGTCACACCCGGCGACATCGCGTCTCGGTTCGGCGCGGCGCTCGACCAGGTGTGGCAGTTCGTGCGCGGGGCGGGCTTCGGCACCGGACACAACGTCTTCGTGTACGACGATGCCAACCCGGGACTCATCGAGTTCGGCGTGCAGGTCGACACTTCGTTCGAGGACGGCGACGTCGTCGTCTGCTCGGAGACACCGGCGGGCACGGTCGCGCGCGCCACGCATGTCGGACCGTACGACCAACTCGGCGTTGCGCATGCGGGCGTCCGCGCGTGGTGCCGCGACGAAGGCCGAGCGCTCGCGGGGACCTTCTGGGAGATCTACGGCGACTGGGACGACGACCCCGCGCGCCTGCGCACCGACGTCTTCTACCTGCTCGTCTGACTCACCCGGGTACCCTGATCGACCCCGGGAGGGGTGCGAGAGCGGCCGAATCGGCACGCTTGGAAAGCGTGTGTGGGGCAACTCACCGTGGGTTCGAATCCCACTCCCTCCGCCACTCCCTCCGCCGTTGCAGGATTCACAACATTCCCCCTGGTGAGCGTGCCACGCGAGCGCCCAGTCGCTCGCTGAAGGACCTCGCCTCTTTCGAAGCGGGTCGAACTCGGGATGGTCGCGCCCCCGAAACACACTTCGATGTCGGTGCTTGGACTCGGGTGTCGTGTGAGAATCGCGGAATGCCTCGTCAGCCCCTACCGCCGACTGCCGCGGTAGTTCGGTTCATCGACTGCATCAACTGCGGCGACCTCGAAGGTCTCGGCGCCTTGATGAGCGCCGATCATCGACTTGTTGTGCTTGACGAACGACCACTGGTCGGACGAGATGCGAACATCGACGCTTGGAACGGCTACTTCTCGGCCTTTCCTGACTACGTCATCTATCCACGACACATCGCGACGGCCGGCGCCAATGTCGCGGTGCTGGGAACGACTACCGGCTCTCATCTCGGCTTGGTCGACGAGGACGAGATGCAACTCGACGTGATCTGGCTCGCCGAGTCATCGGACGGGAGGCTGTCGCTGTGGCTGGTGGCGGAGGACACGCCGTCGCTTCGTGAGAGCACCGGCATTCCATCCACCGCCTGAAGGGTCATGAGCTCCCGGCCCGGAGAGGGCCCGCGTCAAAGTACGATCGAGGTCGTGGGTGCCTCGATGCTCGAAGACGAGCGCGGCGTTGACCGCCAGCAGATCAGGGAGCACCTCGCGCTGTCACCCGCCGAGCGCGTCGAACGACTGGTCCACACCGTCGCCGTCTGGAGCGAGATCCTTACGCAGGCAGGTACCCCGCCATTGGCTCGATGACGTTCGATCCAAGGCTCATCTGTGCCGCGCTCGAAGACGAAGGCGTTCGATTCGTGCTCATCGGCGGTTTCGCCGCGACGATCCACGGTTCTCCGCTCCCGACTTCCGACATCGACATCGTCCCTGCGCGCGATGACGAGAACCTTGAACGACTCGCGCGGGCGCTCGTTCGCCTGCATGCACGGCTGAGGACCGAGGGCGGGCCGGTCGATGTGCGCATCGACGCTGGCTTTCTGCGTGCGATGCCCTTCATCCTGAACCTGGTGACCGACTACGGCGACATCGATCTCACCTTCTCGCCGGCAGGTCGGCTCGACGGCTTCGACGGCTGGGACGAGGGCGCAATCGAGGCCGAGATCGGACCCGGTCTCGTCGTACGAATCGCCGCACTCGACGACATCATCGACTCGAAGCGCACCGCGGGTCGGCCCAAGGACGACCACGCGCTCCCGTATCTCGAGTCACTCCGCGACGAGATCCTGAGCCAACGCAAGGATCGTGGCCCGTAGGCGCGGGTTCGAAAGACGGTGCATTAGTTCCGCACCGTCGTGAGATTGACAACGTTTCCCCTGGTCGGATGGGGTTCGAAGGACGCACATTCCCTTCATAGCGAGTCCGCACTCGAGAGCGCATAGGTGCGTTCTGCACTGCCGCCACACGCGCCCCGCGTGTTCTCGGGCGCGCGTTCTTGCGCGCTGCCTCGTTCACCGGAATATCTACCGCTATGGGCGGGCACCATCTGCAGGTTCGGTGGAGCGAAGCAAGGCCCTGCCGGTTCCGCGCTCCCGCCGTTGGTGTTCTCACATGGCGCCGGCACGGCTCGGGAGCGCAGCTCTCACCAGGGTCAACGGATATTGGCATTCTCATTCGTTGGCGCGTAGGTGCGACTGCACGCGATGGTTTTGTAGCTCAGTCGTTCCCCGCCGCCGGGAGCGTGCTCGGCGCCGTCGAGCGTCGGCGGCGGCCACCGTTCATCTTGGGGCTTCGATTGCCGTTCTGGGCCACGGCAGTTCGCGGTTCGGGTGTGACCGCCGTTCCGTGGGCGTTGTGGACAACGACACGGTTTCGCCCTTTGAGCTTTGCCTCGAACATTGCGGCGTCAGCTCGCCCGAGGAGGGTGGGGAAATCTTCGTCCTCGTTGGCATCGACCACGCCGAAGCTTGCGGTGTACTTCGGCAAGCCCGCGTCGCGCACCGCGGTGTCGAGGTTGGCCCGAACGCTCTCGAGAGACGCCCCCGCGTCCACTGCGGTGCAGGACGGTAGGACGATGGCGAATTCCTCGCCGCCGTATCGGCACACAAGGTCTTGGCCACGCAGCGACCCGCGCAGCGTCTGCGCGAAGAGCCGCAACGCCCGATCGCCGGTCTCGTGACCGTAGGTGTCGTTGAGCTGCTTGAAGTGGTCGAGGTCGGCCATCACTATCGCGAATGGCGTGACGTCGTTGCGCAGCAGCCGCACCTTGTTCTCGAGCGCGCGCCGATTCAACAGCCCGGTGAGGCTGTCGGTGGCGGCTTGGAGCTGGGTCTCGGCCATGACCCGCAAGAGACCGATCCGTGCCCCGGCCAGGTTGGCCAACGTCTGGAGATCCCCAATCTTCTCTTCGCCGAAGACCGCGAAGGGCTCTGCGGTGGCGTGGATCACACCAACCGTGCGACCCATGATCGACACCGGCACGCACACGGCCGAACACCGGCCGAGTGCACGCCCGCGCAGCTTTGGGCAGGCGTCGAGCTCTTCGCTGTCGCTAAAGCGTTGCACCTGGGCGCGGCGCGCGGCGGGGCAGTGGTCGGGCGAGTCGACGCCACAAGTCGGGGGGTCACCGGTCGGCGATGACGCTGCCATACGTGACAAATGGGCATGACTGTTGTCGGCGAGGAGCAACTCGACCGGCGACTCCGGCAGCGTCGACACGAAGGCGCGTTCTACTGCCTCGATGACCTCGGGCTCACCCTCGGCCATCTCTAAAGCATTGGCCAATCGGGCCTCGAACTCTTGTCGTCGAACCTGGACCTCGCGCCGGTCAGCCTCGCCTTCGGCGTTGCTCACCGCTTCGGCCAACTGGCGTTGCAGCACCTTCGCGAACTCGTGGCTGCGCTGCTGCTGCTTGACGCTGCTGAACGACATCGCGGTCGCTACAGGGGCCGCGAATAGAGCCATCAAGCCTCCGACAACCAGATAGCGATCGCCACCCGAAACTACGACTGTCGCGACGAACGCCGCGACCATGCTCAACCCGACGGCGAGCGCGGTACCGGCCAACGCGTACACGCCCGCGAGCCGCTCCGCCATCGCCTGAGCCTCGCCCCACTCGGCCTCCGTGGCCTCGATACCCCGACGTTGGGTCATGACTACCTCCCGTCCGCAGCTCAGCCCGGCCCGTGCTGCGCCGACCCCCAGGGAGATGCCCTCTCCAGGGTCTTTCGACCATCGGAGTTGCCCTCTGAAGCACGAGTTACCGCTCGTCTGAGCCCGAGCTCCGACAAGACTTCGGTCTCCTCGCAAGCCTGTCGCTCGAGAGCACGCGGTACCTCCTCGACGTTCACCGGCGATGCACTCCTGCGCGAGCTGCGCGATCGGCACGCCCTGAACGCCGCGCCGGACGCTGTCGCGCGCGGTTTCCAGCTCGACCTCGCTGAGGTGTAGCCCAGGAGTCTCGTCCATTGCGGTCTCCTATCCCACCTCCCGATCACAGTCCCTCGCCAGGATGTCGCAGGCATGACCTGCATGCTACCACTGAGCGTGGGTATATAGTCACGTTGCGTGGTATCTATTCGTCGTTGTGGCATGGTCGAAACCCTGCCGTGGGTCGAGCCGACGGGATCGCCTCGCCACCTTGAGGGTGTCGGGGCGCTTCCCGACACGCTCGTCCACCTGAGCGGTGACGGCAGGGTGCTCGACTGCTGGCTGGGTTGGGCGAGCGATCTGGAATCGCGGATGCGGCCGGGCGACGTCATCGGGGTCAAGGTCGGTGACCTCCTTTCGCCGGAATCAACGGTTCGGGTGATGGAGGGCGTCACGCGGGCGTTGGAGACCGGTGAGGTCGTGTCCTGTGTCTGGCAGGCCGGACGCGACATGGACAGTGCCCGCTCGTTCTGGCAGGGCCGGTTCCGTCGCGGCGGCGCCGACGAGGTGATGGTCGTGATCGGGGACGTCACCGCGGAGGTGAGCCGTCAGGCCGCCGAGCAGCACGTCTTCGAGCTGAGCCGGCTGGTGATCGCGGCGACACATGAGGGAGCCGATACGGCGGTTCAGGACGCGTTGCGCCGCACCGCGGCGTTCGTCGGGAGTCGAGGAGCGCTTGTACTGGTGCCCGACGACGACAGCCCGCTGGGCTTCACGATCGCCCATGCGTGGACCCCGGTCGGGGTCCCGGCGGACGTCCCCGCGGTCTCGCCGGGTCGACACAGCTGGCTCGCCACCTTCCTCGCCGGTCTCGAGGAGCCGGTGATCCTCGAGACCGCGCACCTTCCCGAGGAGGCGTTCATCCTGCGCTGGATCGCGCGCGAACAAGGGCTCGTCAGCATCGGACTGATCCCCCTGGTGTGTGACGCCGAGCGGCTGGGGCTGATTGCGGTCGGCTTCCCGACCCTCCCGGATCGGGTCGCCCGGTTTCGCTTCGCGTCGCTCGGCGCGCTCGGGCCGTTACTGCTCAGCGTCAGGGAACGCCACCAACGCGAGCGAGACGAGTGGCTCCGTCACGCGGAGGAGCAGTTCCGGTCGGTGCTGCATCATTCCGCTGACATCGTGCTGAGGCTCGACGACGAGGCCCGACTCGTCTTCGTCAGTCCCTCCGTGCGCGAGATCCTCGGGTACGAGCCGGCTGAGCTCCTCGGTGAGAACGTGCTCATGCTCCTCCACCCCGACGACCTGCCCGAAGCGCTCAGCCGTTTCGAGCAGTTCCCTCTCGGCTCGGCTCGCCGAAGTCGCGTGCTTCGCATCCGGCATCGAGACGGCTCCTGGCGCAGCATCGAGTGCGTCCTCACCGACTTACGTGACGATCCCGCAGTCGGGGGTTTCGTCGCGGTCGCCCGTGACATCACCGAGCAGCTCGAGACCCAAGAGGCGCTCCGCCAGAACGAACGGAAAAACGACGCGCTGCTGCGCTACTCGACCGACATGGTCGCGGTGACCGACGCGCAGGGCATGCTCCTCCATCTCACGCCCAATCAGGTTCTGGGTTATCCAGTTGGCTCGTTGGTCGGCACGGACACGCTCGAGTTCGTGCACCCTGACGACTGGGAGCGAGCGCAAGCGGCAGGCGCCCGAGTGCTCGAGCAGCCCGAGCAATCGGTTCGCGTCGAGTTGCGCGTTCGTCACTGTGATGGCAGTTGGCGCCACTTCGATGTAGTGATGACCAGCTGTCTCGACGATCCCGCAGTTGGGGGCATCATCGTGAACGGCCGCGATATCACCCAACTGGTCGAGGCCGAGCGCGAACGAGCAAAGAGCGAGGCCGAGTTCCGCTTTCTCGCCGAGCGGGCCAGCGACATGATCTACCGCTACTGCATCGCGCCCGAACCGGGCTTTGAGTATGTGAGCAACGCCGCGGAGACCATGATCGGGTTCACGCCCGCGGAGTTCTACGCCGATCCCGAGCTCATGATTCGCCGGGTGCACCCCGATGATCGACGCACGGCGATCACGCACCTGAAGGATCCCCGGACTGCCGCGGAACGGGTGCGGTTCCGCTGGCGCCACAACAACGGGGAATGGGTGTGGACCGAGCATCGCACCGTACCCATCTTCGACGACGAGGGGCGCATGGTCGCCGCCGAAGGCATCGCCCGCGACATCACCGAGCAGGTGCGCGCGGAGACCGAGATCCGCGAGCGGGAGCTGCTCTCACGCTCGGTGCTCGAATCGATCAGCGGCCCGGCCGCCGTGCTCGATGCCGAAGGTACGATCCTGCGGGTCAACCAAGACTGGACCGCGCTGATGGCCCGGGCGAGCGGCGGCAAGCCCGAGATCGCGTCGATCGGCGCCAACTATCTGACCTTGTGCGACGGCGCGGCGTCCCACGCCGTCCCTGGCGCAGAGCAGGCTGCGACAGGGGTGCGCGCGGTGCTCTCGGGCGCGCAGGACACGTTCCGGTTTGACTACCCGATGCCCCTGCCGGACGACGAGCGCTGGTTCGTGATGCGCGTCTCACCGTTGCGGACCGAGACCGGCGGCGTCGTCGTGCACCACGTCGACATCACCGACGGCAAACGCTACGAGGAGCAGCTCGCCCGTCAGGCGCTGCACGATCCGCTGACCGGTCTCGCCAACCGTGCGCTGCTCGCCGACCGGCTCGAGGGCGCGCTCGGCCGTGCCCGTCCCCGCACCGCGTCGGTCGGAGTCCTGTTGCTCGGCCTCGACCGCTTCAACGTCGTGAACGACGGGCTTGGACACGCGGCCGGGGACGACCTCCTGGTGGCGGTCTCCGCACGTCTCCTGGAACTCGCGCTGCCCGGCGACACGGTGGCACGATTGAGCGGCGACGAGTTCGTGGTACTTCGCGAGGGCCTCCACGGCGAGCAAGAACCGGGCGCGCTCGCCAAGCGCCTCGTCGATGCCTTCGCCGCGCCGCTCCGCGAGGCGAACGGGGAACCCATCACCGTGACCGTCAGCGTCGGCATCGCGCTCGGCGACCGCAAAGCGAGCGGCGACGAGCTCTTACGCCACGCCGACGCCGCGATGCATCACGCCAAGGAGCGCGGCAGAAACCGCTTCGAGTTCTTCGACAAGCGCCTCCACGCACGCGCGCTCACCCGGCTCGGCATCGAGACCGAGTTGCACCACGCGATCGACCACGGGGCATTCCGGCTCGTCTACCAACCGATCATCGACCTGTGCTCCGGCGTCCTCGAGGGCGTCGAGGCGCTGCTGCGATGGGAGCACCCGATGCGGGGCCTGCTCCTGCCCGAGGAGTTCCTCGATGTCGCAGAAGAGGCGGGGCTCCTCGTCCCGATCGGAGACTGGGTGCTGCGAGAGGCTTGCCGACAGGCGCGGGCGTGGCAGGACACGCAGCTCGAGGCGGGCGCCCCCCGCATCTCGGTGAACGTCGCGGCGCAGCAAATGCACCACCCAAACTTCGTCGACGAGGTCCGAGCCGCAATCGAAGCCGCGGGGATCGTCCCCGCGAAGCTCATGGTCGAACTTACCGAGACCGCACTCATGGACACCGACGTCGCACACACCGCGACCCAGCTGCACAACTTCGGCGTGAGCCTCGCGATCGACGATTTCGGCACCGGCTACTCGTCGCTGAGCTACCTCAAACGACTCCCGGTCGACGAGGTCAAAATCGACCGCAGCTTCATCGACGGGCTCGGACACGACAACAACGACGCAGCCATCGTCGCGGCCATCGTGAATATGAGCCACACCCTCGGCCTCCTCTGTGTCGCCGAAGGCGTCGAGACGAGATGCCAACGCGACGCACTCCTCGCACTGGGCTGTGACCACGCACAGGGATTCCTCTTCGCGAAGCCCGCCGAACCCGGCATGATCGACCAACTGCTCGCGGAACGCCCGCGCTCGACGACCGGCTCACCACGACCCTTCGTGTCGCTGAACACGTAGCGCAAACAGAACAACCCAGCACTGGAATTCGACGCGTACTCCGAGTCAATTCTGGACCAACCATTCGATCAACTTTCACCGGTGCGAAGCGGTCAAGATGCAGCCGGTGTTGACACCGCCGCACTGCTCGCCCGCGCGACGTTGACGCCCCGGTGAACTCCACAACATGACGCCAACACTGCCCGCAGGACACGGGCTGATCGCGGCACTGCGCGACTCGGGAGGTCGGTGCGGCACCTGGGTGCCCTGCTTCGGAGCAGTCTGCTGCCGCTACCTCGCCGATGCGGCGTCCGAGGGCGCGCTGGTTCATGGTGACGGCATCGTGCTCGATGCCGACCAGGCGTTCATCGACATGTTCGGGTTCGCGGAACCCGCCGACGTGGTCGGAAAGAACGTCGTCGAGCTGATCGCGGCCCTGGGCCGCGCCCTCGACGGTGCGGCGTGTTTTGGCTGCTCACGACGTGGACCTGCCGGCGCCGCCCCCACGACCGGCGCCACGGGAGAAGACACCGTGGCCCGATGAGCGAGCGGCCGAGTCGGCGTCGGGTCGTCCGAGTAGAGCTAGAAGTGGGGCCCGCGAATCGTCGGATCGAGCACCTTCGACGCCGCCTGCGCTCCCGCGACAGGGAGACCGGAGGGATCGAGCAAGCCGAGCTGGACGAGCACGGTGGCCTGGTCCCAGTAGATGTGCTCATAGGCGATCTTGTCGCCTTCGATGCCGACGATGACGACGAACGCGACTGACACCCGGCGGCCCGTGGGTTCGACGTGCGGGAGCATCCAGTCGATCTTCGTCGTGTGGGTGAAGTCGATGACCAATTCGTCAACGAGGCCGCCATCCCCATAGGTCCGGGATACGGCAGTGAACTCAACGTCGGGCGGGAAGAACTGCCCGATCAGGCGGTCAGCATAGAACTGACGTACTTGCTCGGCGCCCGCTCCCCCCACCATTGTCGGGACGTTGACGAGGTGCGGGTTCTCGGTCATCGTCGCCAGGGTCTTGCCGAGGTCACCGCCCAGTTCGGCGTCCATGTGCTCGGCGAAGGCCGCCTCCATCACCTGTTGGATCTCGGTATCGCTCATGCCGCCTCCCTCGGGTCACCGAACCTTGTCCTTGCGCACATCCCGTGGCAACCACGAACCTACTCGTGACATGATCGACCGACGAGGCCCGCCCTTGAGCACAGAGCGCGCTCCGCCGGCGCCGACCTGCATCTGCGCCGCTCCCGTCACCGTCGCAGCGCAAGAATCTCGATCAGCGTGGGTTCAAGGTTCGAAAGACGGTGCACTAGGTCCGCAAACGTTGTCGTTGCGACAACATCGTGCCTGGTCAGACCACATTCTGAGTGTCCAGTCGGGCGTCCGATCGCCCTGGGCCCAGAAGTGCCGAACCAGCGGCCGACAACGCGTGATTGGTGGCGCGATTCACTCTGGGATCGTATGAGCGCGCGTTATGGCGCGCAGCCCGTAATCGGAGTCCGGCGCGCATCAGGCAGATCGGTATCGACGTCAGCGCTCTCGTCGTCTCAGATCAGACTTCGCGCCGAGGTACCGAGCTCTTCGCGCGTACCGAACCGGCAGGTCGCACTCTTTGCTCGTAGGCTGGTTGCGGCGTCAGGCGATGGCGGTCGGCGGGAACGGCGTCACCTCTCGCGTTCGTCGCGCCGGCCAGCCGCGCCACCCACCGCTCGAGCCCGATGGCGAAGCCGCCGTGCGGCGGCATGGCGTGGCGGAACGCCCCGAGATAGCACTCGAACGGCGCGATGTCGCTTCCTTCGAGGGCAGTTACGTAGTGCTTGTAGCGGTGCAGCCGGTGTCCGCCGGTGACGAGCTCGAACCCGCGGAAGTGCAGGTCGAAACTGTTGGTCGAGTGGTACCAAAGCTCGCGCGTGCGTGTCAGTCGTACTTCACGAGCTGGACTTCCACGCCGCCGGGCTGCTCAAGAAACGACGTGTACATCCTCGCGAAATCCTGTCGATGCGGTGCCGCACTTGTTTCCATGCCCGCTGCGACAAGGCTTGCGTGCGCCGCGTCGACATCGTCGGTACGAAACCCCAGATGGCGCAGGTGGACTTCGCCATCGTCAGACGTGCTCAGCTCCAGCTTGAAATCGGAGCCGGGGTCAACGACCACAGCAAAGTGCTCTGAACGGAACTGAGCCACCATGCCGAAGGCGGTGGTCAGCCGTTCGACTTGGTCGTCGAGGTTCGGCACTGTCAGGGCTATGTGGTCGAGTGCAGGGGATGCTGTCACGGCGGCTCCGATCTGATGGTTGGCTCGAGGCGGGAGGTGTCGCGAGCTCTCGGCAGAAGTCGGCTTCGTTGGCCCGAACGACGTCGCGGGCTTCGCGCCCACAATCCTGCGAACTTGCATCATGACGCCAGGGTGTAGCCCACCTCGTGCGCAGGCAGGAGCGTCCGAACCAGCTGGGTCGCGGGATCGGATGGCCTCGGACCCAGCCACGTCGCGATCCGGCGATCGATCTGGTTATCGATGTGGTCTCGTAGCGCAGGCATCGTCGTGTACGCCGAGCGGAACTCCGTAGCACTCATGACCTCCAGTGTCACGGGAGTGCAGGCCACGATCGTCACCGGGTTGGGGACGGCACGAACGATCCCGATCTCGCCGAAGTGCTGTCCAGACTCGAGGAGGGCGATCTCGTGCCCGTCGCGGGTCACCAGTGCCGTGCCCTCGATCACGATCCCGAACTCCAGGCGTAGGTGCCCCTGCCGAGCCAAGACCTTGCCCGGCCGCACCGAGATGTTGGCCCGGAGCCGCTCGAGGCAGCGGAGCTCCTGCTTCGACAGGTGCGCGAACGGCGGTAGTTGACGTAGCTCATGGGCAGATGCGTGGCGCTGTGGCATCTCGGTTCCTCCTTGGTGTTCCTTGCCGTGTTCGGGGCACACGGCGGTGCGAATCCGCGTGCACGAGCACGTCAGTGCTGTCCGTGTCACGATGAACGTCACCTCCGAGCGAGAGCCGTCGAGCGCCATCGCTCCCACGCCCGGGCGGAAGCGGCCGAGGGGCGCGACGGGAAGGGCCGGCTCGGGCGCGGTCATTGCGCGTATTGGAAGAGCTCGACGACGTTGCCGGAAGGGTCCTGCAGCAGGATCTGCTTGCCGGCGGGTCCTTCGATGATGTCGTTGCGGAACTGGGCGCCGGCGTCGCGGAGACGAGCGACTTCGGCGTCGATGTCGTCGACGATCAAGTGGATGCGGTTCCAGCCACCGGGTCCTGGCTTGGCGCCGTCGGACATCGGCCTGCCTGCCGAGCTGGTCGGTCCGCTGAGCAGCAGCCGTAGGTTGCCGCGGGCGACGTCGGCGAGCACGGGTGCGAAGTTGTTGAGGACCTCGAAGTCGAGGACTTTGGTGTAGAAGGCGACGGCCTCTTCGACGTCGTCAACCATGTAGCGGACGTTCACCGTCCCACTCGGTTCAGTCATTGCTCCTCCTCGTTGTCAGGACGCGGGTGTGCCGTTGGTGAGTACCGCGAGCAGGAACCCGATGCGGGTTTCGAGCTCGGCAGCGGTTCGTTGGAATGCCGGGTAGCTGGCCTCGTCATCGACTTGGCCGGCCGCCGGGTCAGGGATGCTCCAGTGGATGGTCTCGGGGTCGCCGGGGAACTCGGGGCACACCTCGCGGACCCGGTCGCACATGCTGATCACCCAGTCGAAGTGCTGGTCGGCGAACACGCCCAGATGCTTCGACTCGTGACCGGCCAGGTCGACGCCGTGCTCGTCTCGCATCACCCGGACCGCGTTGGGGTGCAACGGCTTGGGATGGCTGCCGGCGCTATAGGCCTGGACGGCTCCTCCGGAACGATCGCGGGTCAGCGCCTCGGCCATCTGCGACCGGGCGCTGTTGCCCGTGCACAAGAACAGGACCGTCGCCGTGCCTGGCCCGTCGCTGCCACCTGACGGCGGGGTGAGGCGAAGGCCGGGGTGAAGAGCCCCGGCCGTCGCCGTGAGCAGCTCACTGATCCGGGTTAAATCGGCGGTGTAGTAGGCGTCGCGGCCGTCGGCCGAGCTGCGGCGCGTCGAGACAAGGCCGGCTTCCCGGAGCTGGCCCAGGTGGTACGAGACGAGGTTCTGCGCCTCGCCGACCAGGCCCGTCAGCTCGTGCACGGTGCGGTCACTTCTGGCCAGCTCGCCCAGCAGCTGCCAACGCAGCGGATGGCCCGCCAGTTGAAGGAACTCGGGCGGGGTCATGCCCAGAACAGCGTGTTGCACCGTCACGCCCGAACTTTACATCAAGTGTGTTCGATACGTCAAGCCAGGTTGGTGCATCTTCCTGTTGGCGGCTCGGGAGCTCGGCATTCCCCCTGATTGCATGCGGTTCGAAGAGGGGTTGCGGGCGGCGACCTCAGCGAGACGGGCGAGCTCGAGGCGAGCCCCAAGGGACTCGAACGCGGTGCGGGCGGCATGCAGCTCACCTTGCGCGCGGCTCATTTCGCCCTGCTGGAGGAGGGCACGAGCGAGCAAGACACGCGTGCGGGCCCGGTCGTTTGGGGCATTGGCGTCACGCCATCCCTCCTGATGGGGCCGACGGGCCGCATCGACATCGCCGTTGCCGGTCAACTGGGTGGTGAACCTCCGGCACTGCTGTGCTGCCATGCGCGCAGCGCGCCGATGGACGCGCCCCAGTCGATCGGCGACTCGCACGTAGGGCAGTCGGCGTCATCATCGGTGATGACGGACTCGCAGTGCGAGCACCGAAGTGCCGGTTGGGGCTCGGACTCGAAGACTGCGGTTGCCCGAGCGGCCGGCGTGATGGCCGAGGTCTCGTTCATCGGACGCTGCTTTCCTCGGATTGGCGAATCGGTCGAGTCGACGATGCACGGCTTCGAGCCGCTGCGCACGGGCCGGAAGTCCCAACTTGGCGCCCCCGGCGGGATTCCCGGGTTCGAAAGCTGGTGCACAAGGTCCGCAGCGTCGGGCTCAGAGCTCCGCGAGCCCCTGCGCGACATGGGCGAGCCACCAGCACCATTCGTCGTCGTTGCGAGTAGCGCTCGGCTTGGCGCTCGAACAGCGTGCCGAGGCGACGAGCGATATCGAGACGACGAGCGTCGGACGTGGCACCCGCTTCGCATATCTGCGCACCGTCCTCGAACCGCTTCGATCGCAGATGGACCAGCACGCGCTGGATCGGGCCGTCGCGGCGCTTGCAGTTGCGGTCGGCATCGAGGCGCAGATCGTGTTGCGGGACCTCTGCCATCTCGACGACGACGAGGTCGAAGACGTGGTCCCGGTGGACGTGTCGAACCATCGTCAAGTCGTTGATGGGAGCCGACACCCCCGCCCGATGATCCTCGCGGCCGGGCGATCGTCGGCCACCGAACCGGCCGTGTCGTCAGCCCACGCGTCGAGCGATTGAAGGTCTGTTCAAAAGGCGTCCCACAAGTTCCGCAGCGACCCGGCTGGTCACGTGTCGTCCCTGGTCAGGGCTGGTTCGAGAGAAGGGCGCTTCCCGAGGGCGGCTGAGCGACGTTTCAGCAGCCGAGGGCGTAGCTGATCGCCGAGCAGACCCTCCGCATCGTGTCCTCAGTCACGGATCCGACGTGGGTAGTGAGCGACGCCTGGGCGACCGTATGGATGCCGTCGCAATTGATGACCGAGGCGCGGTCGAGGCCGGCACGGTCGTGCTCGAAGTCCACCTCGGCCGCGATGTTTCGGATCGAGGTTGTGACTTCAGCGACCGTGACGAGCTGGCGCACGTCGATCACCTGGGGTCGCGTCAACACCAAGACGGGCCTGCGTTTGCCGCCGATTTGGGCCAACCAGATCTCACCCCGGTTCACTCCTCGGTCCACGCTTCGGCTTCGGTCCAGAACGAGTCGGCTCGTTCGGGCTGGCGCTCATAGGCGGCTCGGTCGGCCTGCGCCAATGCCGCGCGCACGGCAGCCGCAACACCGTCGCGAGCTGCTGCCGAGACGTTGATCCCGAGCTGGCGGGCGCGTTCCGCCAAGGAGTCGTCGAGGGTGAACGTCGTGCGGGTTGTCGCCATACGTTCATGCTAGCGTCCGCCGCGAGCGTGGGTGGCGGGCATCTACGAGGTTCTCCTTCGTTCGTCCAGGCCGACCCGGCACGCGGGCCCGTCTCCGGATACCGAACAGCGTCGCGAAGCAACGACACCGTCGACGCGATGGTCGTCGCCGGAGCGGTCATACGCGGAGGCGGACAAGTGCTGACCAGGGTCTTCCGCGGGGTTGGTAGTCCTTGGTGGGGTCCATCGTGAGTGGCGGAGTGGTTCTTCGTCGTGGGTGATGACGCGGCGACCGACCGCGGTAGCGTGCGCGCCGTGGTAGGTCCGGTGGTCGGGTGAAGATCGGCGGCGGCACGGTCCGTGGGACGCGCGCGGCATGACGATCCGCGGCAAGGCACACATCGTCGGCGCCTACGAGCACCCGGCGCGGCGGCTTCCCGATTCGACCCTGCCACGCATCCATGCCGAGGTGATCACCGGCGCGCTGGCCGATGCCGGCCTGATGCTGTCGGATGTCGACGGCTTCTTCTGCGACTCGACCGTCGGTTTCGGCCCCATCTCGATGGTCGAGTACCTCGGCCTGCACGTGGGGTACGTGGACTCCACCGAGATCGGCGGCTCGTCGTACGTCGCGCACGTCGGCCACGCGGCCACCGCGATCGCGGAGGGAAAGTGCTCGATCGCGTTGGTCAGCCTGGCCGGCATCGCGACGCTGGGCGGCGGCGGGCGCCCCGGCCGCGCGTTCCCCGAGGGACCATTCGAGAACATCTGGGGGCTGACGGGCCCGGTGTCGAACTACGCGATCGCCGCCCGTCGACACATGTACGAGTTCGGCACGACGAGCGCGCAACTCGCGGAGATCAAGGTCGCGGCGTCGCTGCACGCACAGCACAATCCCAATGCCTTGCTACAAGACCCGGTGACGGTCGAGGAAGTGCTCGACTCACCCATGATCGCCGACCCCCTGCACCGCTTCGACTGTTGCGTAGTCACCGACGGTGGTGGCGCGGTCGTGGTCGCGCGCTCTGAGGTCGCGCGTGACCTCGCTCGCCCGAGCGTAAAGGTGCTCGGTCACGGCGAAGCGGTGAAGCACACCGACAACGGACGCGTCGACCTCACGTACAGCGGCGCGGTGTGGTCGGGCGCGCGTGCATTCGCCGAAGCGGGAATCGGGCCTGCCGACGTCGACTACGCGTCGATCTACGACTCGTTCACCATCACCGTCCTCGAGTGCATCGAAGATCTCGGCTTCTGCGAGAAGGGCAAAGGAGGCACTTTCGTGCTCGACGGCGCGCTCGTCGCGCCCGGTGGCCGACTTCCCTTCAACACCGATGGTGGCGGGTTGTGCAACAACCACCCCGGCAACCGGGGCGGCATGACGAAGATCATCGAGGCGGTACGCCAACTCCGTGGCGAGACCCATCCCGCGGTCCAGGTACCCGACTGCGCGCTCGCCATCGCGCACGGCACGGGCGGCTCGCTCTCCACGCGTATGGGCAGCGCCACGCTCGTGCTCGGACGGGACGACGCGTGAAGTCCACGGGCCGATGTCGATGAGCGAACCACTGCCGACCCCCGTCCCCGAGGTGACACCCGAGACCGCTGCGTTCTGGTCGGCCACCGCCGACGGCACGCTGCTGCTTCCTCGCTGCGAGCGCTGCGACACCGTGATCTGGTACCCGCGCTCGTTCTGCCCGGCGTGCGGGAGCCTGGAGACCACGTGGTTCCCTGCGAGCGGACTCGGCTCGGTCTACAGCTTCACGATCATTCGGCGCGGCGCGGCGCCGTACGACCGCTCGGTCCCCTACATCGTTGCGTACGTCGAGCTCGCGGAGGGCCCGCGCGTGCTGACCAACGTCGTCGAATGCGAACCCGACGAAGTCGAGGTGGGAATGGCGGTGGAGGTGGTCTTCCACGACACGGGCGAGGGTCCGGCGCTCTACCGCTTCCGCCCGCTCAGACGCTGACACTCGGCTTGTAGCGTATGGCGATCTAGATGGTAGAATGGCTGCCATGAGAACTGCCATCGATGCTGCCGGTCGCCTCGTGGTTCCGAAGGTCCTGCGCGACCGGCTGCTTCTCTTCGGCGGGTCCCAGGTCGACGTGGTCGAGCACGACGGTGTGATCGAGATCCGCGCCGCGCCGGCGGAGGTGCGCATCGTCGACACGCCGGAGGGGCCGGTCGCCGTCCCGATCGAGGTGCTGCCCACATTGACAGACGACGACGTCCGGACCACGCTCGAGCGCACTCGCCGTTGACCGCTGTCGACACCAGCGTCGTCGTGCCGGCCCTCGCGACGTGGCACGAGGCACATGAGCCCAGCCGCCACGCCGCGTCAGGTGCATCGATCCCCGCGCACGCGCTCCTCGAGTCGTATGCGGTACTCACCCGACTGCCCGCTCCGCACCGCCTCGACAGCTCGACCGCGTCCGAGCTGCTCGGGCGCTGGTTCCCGCCGTCCCGGATCCTCGAACTCGATCGCGCGCAGACGGGCTCGCTGCTCGCCCGTCTCGCAGCAGCGGGGGTCGACGGCGGGTCCGCCTACGACGGGATCATCGCGCTCACCACCGCAGCCCACGACGAGACGCTGCTCACGCGAGATGCACGCGCATCCGCCACCTACGAACGGCTCGGTGTGCCGTACCGCCTCGTCGACTGACGCGTGCAGCCGTGACGCGACACAGACGACACTGACTACCGCGCGGCGGGCACCACTCCTTCGGCAACGTCGTACTCGCCGTTCGCGACGCGCAGCTTGTTGTGGGGCTCGCCGCGACCGAGATCGACGAGCGTGATGCCGCGCGCCGCCGCTTCGGCGATCAGGTCGAGGAGCAGGATCAGGCCGGGTGAGTAGTTCCCAAAGCTCGCGTCGTAGGCGGGGAACCACCACACCAGGCGATCCCGACCCAGCAGCCCGAAGTGCACGGCAACGAGATGATCACCGGCGCGCAGCGTGCTGAGCAGGCCGGTGAGCCCGTCAGCTGCGGTGGCGGCGAGCGCGCGCACGACGTCGACGATCCACGGTTGGTCGAACCGGTCCCACACCCCTGTTTCGCGGTACTGCGCCGACTTCCAGTCGAACAACGCGTCGAGCGCGCGGCCGTCGTCGGTCTGCCACTCGACGACGACGTCGCCGATCTGCCTGGCCAGCTTGCGCCGCCTGCGAGCCACCTGCGCGAGCACGTCCTTGGAGCTCGCGCGTACCTGCGCGAGATACGCGTCGTGACCGGCGGACAGGTCGACGGTCGGCGAGCGGTGGCGCGAGTGGTGGAACGGTGCGAAAGGCTGTTGTGTCGAGACGAGATGGTCGAAGCTCCACGACTGCAATCCTGCAGCGCGCACCAACGCGGCCGGGTCCCAGTCGAAGCCAGCGCGCGCGACGAGCGCCTGCGCGTCACAGATGGTGGCGCCGATCGGCGCGCCCGCTCCGTCGCCGGCCGACGAGAAGGCGAAGAACGCGGCGATCTCGCCCGCGTCCTCGATCACGGCGACGCGGGCGTCGTCGCGCGTGGCGTCGACCGCGGTAGCGAATTCGGGAGTGAGAAACGGGCTCGCGACGGTGGGATCGTCGCGCTGGAAGGCGCACCAGGCGTCGCGTTCGGCAGTGCCGAGCTCACCCGGGCGCAGGATCCGCACCTGCACCGCCAGTCTCCCATTGTCGGGCGTTCCTGCTGCCGTTGCGGCCGAACGGCCGAACCACGAACGGCACTAACCTGCTCCGCAGATTACCGCCCCCGGATCGTCGTCTTCTTTCCGCGGCGCGCGGTCTCGAGTCGCGGAGGAAGATGAGTCGCCTGCTGATCGGGGTGCCGGCCCGGAACGAAGCGGAGCGGATCGTGGAGCTCGCGGGTCGCATCGAGTCCGGCGCGGCGATGCTCGACGCTTCGTACGACACCCGTCTCGCGCTCGCCTACCAGACCAGCGACGATGACACCCTCGCTCGTTTCACGGCCCGCTCCAGCAGGATCCCGCAGGTCGTCTTGCAATCGCCACGCACACTCGTGGGCAAGGGCGCCAATGTCAAGCTGCTCATGCGTCGCGCGCTGGGAGACGACGACGACTTCCTCCTCCTCGTCGACGCCGATCTCGGCGACTACGACCCGCGTAACCTCCTGCGCGTCATCGACGCGGCAGAACGACATTGTCACTCGCTCGTGTTGCCGTTGTGGTGCCGGCCACAAGGGCAGGGCAACACCACCAACTATCTCGCCTCGCCGTTGGTGTACGCGACGCACCGCGCTCGGATCCGCCAGCCGCTCGCCGGTCACATGCTGCTGCACCGCTCGCTCCTCGAACGGCTCGATGTCGACGCGCTCCCCGACGACTACGGCATCGACATCATGGTCACGCTCGCCGCGCTCGGAGCCGGTGTTCCGGTCGGCCAGGTGTCGCTGGTTGCGCCCGAGCATCCGTCGAAGGAAGGGAACAGCGAACGGGTGATGGTCGAGGTCGCAACGGCCGTGCTACGAGCACTCGGCGAGCTACCCACCGCCGACCGTCCCGACGTGTGCTGGCCGGAGCGCTACTGGGACGGTTGGGAGTGGCCGCGGAACGGCGGGATCGAAACCGACCACGTCGACGTGATCCTCCAGCACGTAGGAGCCGACGCGGAGCTCGAATCCTGGCTCGCGCTCGGTGACGCGAGCGACGACGACGTCGCGGAGATGTGGTGCGATCATCTCGCCGACGCCGTGCGCCGGGTCCGGTCGCCGCACCCGGACCTCTTCCGGATCGTGAACGATCTCGTGTGCCCGTTCTTCGTGCACGCGGAACGCCGAGCCCGCCGCAAGACATCGGTCGCCGAGCTCGAGGAGTACGTGGCCGACCTCGGCCTCCGGCTCGCGGCGCGCCTGCACGGATGAGCCGGCACGGATGAGCCGGGTCGCGGTGCTCGCACCGCACCCCGACGACGAGGTGCTCGGCTGCACGTCGGTGCTCGTCGAGCACGACGCGATCGTCGTTCACGTGACCGACGGCGTACCCGCGAGCGTCAGCGGTGATGCCGCGGTTTCGATGCGCGCCGCGCGTGACCGCGAGGGCCGTGACGCGTGCGCGGCGCTCGGTGCGCGCGTCGAGCGCTTCGTGACGCTCGACGCGGTTGATCAGGAAGTGTGGTTTCGGACCGCCGAAGTAGCCAGCGCGCTCGCGGAGCTCCTTCCCGAGCTCGAATGTGATGCCGTGTACGTGCCCGCGTTCCAGAGCGGTCATCCCGACCACGACGGGGTGTACGTCGCGGCGCAGCTCGCGCGCAACTCGCTCGCCGACCCGCGGCTCCGCTGGACGTGCTACGCGCTGTACGCGCTCGACGACCACGGCATACCGGGCTACGGCTGGCTCCACCCGGGACTGTATCCAGTCGTCGCCGATCGGCCCTTCTCCGCCGAAGAGATCGCCCGGAAGTCGCGCGCGCTGCGCGCCTTCACCACGCAGGTCGGTCCGGGCTCGGTGGTGCAGACCTGGCTCGATGCGCCGGTCGGCGAGCGGTTTGCTCCACTACCGGCGCGTGACGCACCGCTCCCGCTGCTGCGCTCGTACTACGACGAGGTGTTCCGCTTCGGCGAGCAGGGCATCGACCGCGGCACCGTTGACCACATGCTGCGCGACGCGCTGGCAGCTTCGTGATGGCCGTCGACCTGCACGCGCTGATGGGCATCGCGCTCGCCGAGGCGCGCGCCGCGCCGAAGCATGGCGACGTGCCGGTGGGCGCCGTCGTCGCGGAGCTCGCTACCGGTGAGCTCGTGGCGCGGCGTCACAACGAACGCGAGCTGCTGGCGGATCCCACCGCCCACGCCGAGATTCTGGCGTTGCGCGACGCGGCGACTTCGAGAGGAAGCTGGCGACTCGACGGTTGTGTGCTCGTGGTGACGCTCGAGCCCTGTCCGATGTGCGCCGGTGCAGCCGTGGCAGCTCGCGTGTCCGAAGTTGCGTTCGGCGCGGCCGATCCCAAGGCCGGCGCGCTCGGGACCCTCTACAACCTCGGTGCCGACTCGCGTCTCAATCACGAGTTCGCGGTGCACGCGGGCGTGCGTTCGGACGAGGCCGCGACACTCCTGAAGGATTTCTTCGCCGATCGGCGCCCGTAGCGCGATCGGTAGAATGCCCGGCGGAGGGATGCGAGAGCGGCCGAATCGGATGGTCTCGAAAACCATTGTGGGGCAACCCACCGTGGGTTCAAATCCCACTCCCTCCGCTCACCGCGAAGCCGCGGGTACTTCGCGGCTCGCTCAGTCGTCGATGGCCTGGTAGGCCGAGGTCCAGAAGTCGAGACAGACGTTCGGAGGACTGGCCGAAGTCCAGCCGCGCTGGGTCATCAGGATCGTGACCATGTCCTCGCCGGGGTCCGCATACCAGGAAGTAAGCATCATCTGACCGAACGCCAGGAAGTCGTCGACGGTCGAGACCAAACCGCCTGCGCCCGACGGGAACGCGGGCGGCGCGCTCCATTGTCCGCCGACAGGCGCGTCTGCCAACTCGAGCGCGCCGGTTTCGAAATTCGTCCAGTAGCTGGTAGCAAGCCGATCGAGATTGCTCGCGGCGACGTGGAAACCGGTGTCGTGCATTCCGAGCGGCTCGAAGATCCGTTCGCGCAGGAACGTCTCGAACGGTTGGCCCGCGCGGCAGCGTGCCGACGCGCCGGATCCACTCATCCGGTCCAGGCGGGGTCGACGGGCTCGGCGCGCCCTGCCCGAGCGCCGCCGCGTCCATTGCCTCTTCGATCGGATACGGACCGTCCGGCGCCATGACGATGCCGAAGCCCAAACGAAACGTCAGTAGGTCGCGCACCGTGATCGGCCGGTTTGCAGGCACGGTGTCGTCGAGCGGCCCGTCGAGGCGCTTCAGGACCTTGCGGCCAGACAGTTCCGGCAGCAGCCGGTCCACGGGCTCGTCGAGCCGGAGCTTGCACTCCTCGACGAGGATCATCGTCGCCACGGCCGTGACCGGCTTGGTCATCGAGGCGACACGGAAGATCGTGTCGCGCCGCATCGGGTCACGTCCGCCGAGGGCCTTCATACCGATCGCATCGACGTGCACCTCCCCGCGCCGGCTGACCAGCGTGACGAGACCGGGCACCTCGCCGCGCTCCACATAGCCGGTCATTACGTCGTGCATGCGCTCGAGCCGAGCCTTGGACAATCCTCCGGTGCTCATCGGTGACTTCCCTTCGGTCCGACGGTCACTTCTCGTGTGCAGCCCCTGCCGCCGTCGAGATCGATCGCCATTGTTGTTGACGTGAGCGCGCTCGCCGATCCGGACGAGCTCGCGCTGGAGACCTTGACCCGCCTCCAACTGACCGCGCATCGGTTGGGCATCTCGATCCGGCTGCACGGTGCGCGTGGAGAGCTCGTGGATCTTCTCGCCCTGGTTGGGCTCTCCGACGTGTTGCCGGTGGTCGTCGAGTCAGCCGGATTCGCTCGATCAGCCGGTGAGCCGGATCGGCACGCCGAAGAGCGGGAACAACCTCTGGTCGACGAAGAAGTCGATCCCGGTGATGCGACCGGCTGACAATTCGAGGACGTGAATCGACCACGCCTCGAAGCCGCCGACGGGACTCGACCGCCATTGTGCGAATGCCGGTGCCCCGTTCGCGGCGATCGGAGCCAACCGCGACCCGCGGCACGCACTGCCCGGCCCGCGGAGCCACGCGCCGAGCTCTCCCGAGCCTCGCAGCCACAGCGCGTACGGCGGCATCGACATCGTCGCGTCGTCGTGGAGCAACTTCACGAGCGACTCGATGTCGAACCGTTCGAACGCGTCGACGTAGCGCGCGAGCAGTTCTTGGTGCGCGTCGTCGATCGGAGGCAGCACGTTGCGCGTGGTGACGTTGCGGTCGGCGAGTGTCGACCGCGCGCGCTGGAGCGCGCTGTTCACCGACACCACCGTCGTGTCGAGTAGCTCCGCGACTTCGTTCGCCTTCCATCTCAACACCTCTCGCAGGATCAACACTGCGCGCTGGCTCGGCGGGAGATGCTGCAACGCAGCGACGAACGCCAGCCGCACCGATTCGCGGGTCTCGGCTTCCTCGGCCGGATCTCCTGCGGCCGTCATGACGCGACCATCGGGAACGGGTCCGACCCACGTGAGCTCGGGAAGGGGCGGATCGACCGGTCCGTCGGCCCGACCGACGGCCATGAAGTCCATAGGGAGCGCGCGCCGCCGGCGTCCCTTCAGCATGTCGAAGCACACGTTGGTCGCGATGCGATAGAGCCACGACCGCACCGCCGCGCGGCCCTCGAACCGATCGAAGCTGCGCCACGCGCGCACCAACGTCTCTTGCACCGCGTCTTCGGCTTCGAATGCCGATCCGAGCATCCGGTAGCAGTACGCGGTCAACTCGGTTCGGTGCTGCTCGAAACCCAGCTCGACAGCGGTGGGGTCGAGCTTCGCAGTGTCGGTCATGCGCGGCCGATGCTATTCATGTACCGGCGGCGAGCTTGAAGAGCGCTCCGGTGGGATCGGCCGCCTGGGCCAAGCGTCCGAACGGGGTGTCGTCGGCGGCCATGACGATCGAACCGCCGAGGTCGACGACCTTGGCCAGAGCCGCGTCAGCGTCGTCAACGCCGAAGTAGATCGACCAGTTCGCCGGGCTCCCGTCGGGCAGGAAGGCCGCAGCGTCCATGATGCCGGCCAACTGGTCGTCGCCTTCGCCGAGCGTCGTGTAGCGGAACTCGGGGGTGTCGCTCGCGACGTGAGTGTCCCACTTGAACACGTCGCGGTAGAACTGGACCGAGGCCTCGTAGTCGCGAGTGTGCAGCTCGAACCAGGTAGGCGTGCCGGGCTCACCCAGGATGGCGCAACCCTTGTGGAGGCCGGGCTGCCAGATACCGATCCCCGCCTGACCCGGGTCGGTCACGAGTGCCATGGTGCCGAGCTCCATGACCGGCATCGGGGGAAGCTCCACCTGACCGCCGTTCGCAGCCGCGGCATCGACGGTGGCCTGGGCATCGTGCGTAGCCAGGTAGACAGACCAGACATCGGGCGAGCCCGACCGATCGCCGTTGAGCATGCAGCCCGCGATGGGCAGCCCGTCCATGAAGAAGTTGACATAGCCGCCGTAGTCCTCGCCGGCCTCTTCGGCCGTCCAACCGAACAGCTCGCCGTAGAACACCTGGCTCTTCTCCGGGTCGGAGGTGAACAGTTCGACCCAACAGGGGGCACCGATCGGGGCTGAGTCACGTTGCGGCACGGCAGGCTCCTTCGAGGTTCTCGACGCTCTCGACACAGCTTGGACCGCCCGGCAACCCGGAACTCATCGGTGCTCTGCGTACCCCACGCTGACGCGTGGTTGAAACCTGTGGTACAACGCGAGGAGCACTTGTCTATCCGATTGGCGCAACCAGTAGGGAGGCGGGCCATGGATTACCGCCTGATCTCGTCCGATTCGCATCTCTCGCTGCCGCCCGGGTACTTCGGGCGGTATCTCCCGGCGAAGCACCGCGACCACCCGTGGGTAAAGCGGGTCGAAACCATGCAGAAGGACCAACTCAAGATGGCCGGCATGGGCCTGGCGCACATGGCGGGACGGCCGTTCGAGGAGTACCAGGAGAAGGACATCGACGAGTCCGCCATCCGGCCCGGCGCCTTCGAGCCCGAAGCGCGGCTCTCCGACATGGACCTCGACGGTGTCGACGCCGAGGTGTTGATCTCCGGCGGCGCGACGCCCACCGGTGAGGGCATCGACGTGGAGTTCCAGCGAGCGGTGATGCAGAGCTACAACAACTTCTTGTCGGAGTTCGCGTCGCAAGCCCCGGAGCGTCTGATCGGCCCCGCCACGGTCCCGTTCCAGAACATGGAGCTCGCGCTCGAGGAGATGAAGCGCGCCGCGAAGCTGCCCTGCATCCGTGCCTTTCTCTTCGACGCCTTCCCCCAGATCCCGTACTGGGACGAGGCCTACGAGCCCTTCTGGGCCTTCGCGAACGATCTCGGCTACCCGATCCACTTCCACATCGGCCAGCCGCGGAGCAACGCATTCACGATGGGCTCGCTCGCGCCGAACGAACAGGGCACCGCGCTGAGTTTCATCAGCCTCGCTCCTATCGGGCTCATGGAGACCCTGGCGATCATCCTCTTCGCGGGCATCCCCGCCCGCTACCCGAACGTCAGCTTCGTGTTCACGGAGGCGGGAGCTTCGTGGCTGGCGTACTTCCGCGAGCGCGCCGACATCGTCTTCCATCGCCACCGGTTCTGGAGCCAGTCGCCGCTCACCGAAGACCCGAGCGTGTACATCGGTCGCCAGGTCCTCAACACCTTCATCGAGGACACCACCGCGATCCGTATCCGCCACGAAGTGGGTGTCGACAACATGATGTGGTCGACCGACTACCCGCACTCCGACTCCACATGGCCGCACTCGCAGAAGTACATCGAGGAAGCCTTCGCCGACGTGCCGGACGACGAGAAGCACGCGCTCATGGCGGGCAACGCGATCCGGATCTACCAGTTGTAACAACGGGCCGCCCCCCTCGCAAGGTTCCATGATCTCGGCCCGCTTCGCCGTCACACGGTCGCCCGCGGTCGCGCCACACGTCATGGTGGCGACCTCGTCGTCGCTCGGGACCGCGGCTGCGCTCGAGACGTTCAGTCGTGGCGGCAACGCCGTCGACGCGGCCATCGCCGCCGATGCCGCGCTCGGTGTGGTCCAGCCGATGCGCAGCGGACTCGGCGGCGATTGCTTCGTGCTGGTCGAGCACAACGGCGAGATCCACGGGTACAACGGCTCCGGCGCGCTCCCGGCCGGGTTCGTGCCGCCCGACGGCCCCATGCCGGCAAAGGGCGGCGCGACGACGACCGTTCCGGGCCTGGTCGAAGCGTGGGCCGCGTTACACGGCCGGTTCGGGCGACTGGATGTCGGCGCGTGTCTGGAGCCGGCGATCCGTCTGGCTCGAAACGGCTTCCCGCTCGGGATCGAAGAGGCGGCCGAGTGGGCGTCGGAAGCCCGCAAGCTCGCGCCCGATGCGCACGAGATGTTCCTTCCCGGCGGGCACGCACCTACGGCCGGGCAGGTGCTCGACAACCCCGCGCAAGCGCGCGCACTCGAAACAATTGCCGCGGACGGCGAGCGCGCGTTCTACGAAGGGTGGCCCGCCGAGGCCATCGTGCGCGCGGCCACGCACCACGAGAGCGCGCTCGCGATGCGTGACCTCGCCACTCATCGCGGCGAATGGGTCGAGCCCCTCGCAGCCGCGCGCTACGCGGGCTGGGAGGTCCTCGAGCTACCGCCCAACGGTGATGGTGCTGTTGTTGTCGGCGCGCTCACGGTGCTCGCGGGCGACGACGCGCCACTCGAGTTGTTGTCACCCTGGCGCGTGCACCGCCAGGCTGAAGCCGTCAAGGCAGCGTTCACCGAGGCGGCGGCCTGCATCGGCGACCCGAACGCCGGCGGCACGACCGGGCAGTTGTGCGATCCCGACTGGGCGGCATCAACCCGTCGCGCGCTGGGCCATCACGCCACGACGCCACCGGCGGAGGCGCTTCCACTGCCGGGCGGGACCGTGTACGTGGCGGTGGCCGACGCGACCACGACGGTGTCGCTCATCAGCTCGAACTACGCGTTCTTCGGTTCCGGTGTCGTCGTCGACGAGGGCGGCTTCGTGCTGCAGAACCGCGGCGCGGGCTTCCGCGCACTCACCCCCGGCGCGCATCCGAACAACCCTGCGCCCGGACGGCGTCCGTTCCACACCATCATCCCCGCGCTGGTCCGCCGGGGTGGCGGCGGCCGGTGGGGCGCACTCGGCGTGACCGGCGGCCAGTTCCAGCCGCAGGGCCACGTGCAGGTCGTCCACCACCTCGCGTGCGGGCTCGACGTGCAGGCCGCAATCGACGCGCCGCGCTGGCACTGGGTCGGCGGCACCCACCTCGCGCTCGAAGCGGGGCTGGTCGGGCTCGCGCCGGAGCTCCGCGCGCTCGGTCATGCGGTCTTGGCGCCCGACGTGGTCCCCTTCGGTGCCGGCCAGATCGTGCTGCCCGTCGACGGTTACTGGCACGGCGGCGCCGACGCACGGCAGGACAGCCTCGCCGCGGGCATGTGACGCGGCAACGCTTGCCCGGCCTCTTCGGCGTCAAGGTCTTGACGCTTGACTTGAATTTGTTATTCTCAACTCTATGCCCAAGGCGGAACCCTCCTCCTTTGTGTGGCACGCGCGCACAGCCCGCGCTCCCCGCACCACCCTCGACATCGACGACCCCGAAGCGATCAAGGTCTTCTGGGACCCGCTCCGGCAGGAGATCCTGAAGGCGCTGACGGAACCGGCGTCGGTGAACGATCTCGCCGAACGGCTCGAACAGCCGGCGCACAGGCTCTATTACCACCTCCGGTTGCTCGAGCAGCACGGCTTCGTCGTACCCGTCGAATCGCGCCGGGTCGGCAGCAACACCGAGGTGCTCTACGGGCTCACCGCCAATCGGTTCACGTCGCGGCTCGAGGGCGACGCGCTCGCCGCGTTCGGAAGTCAGCCGCAACGGGCGTTCGCCTCCGCGGCGCGTCAGTTCGATGCGGCGATGACCGATCCCGACGTGCGCGATCGCAAGGACGGTTTCGTCGCGACCGCTACGACCGATCTGATCCTGACACCCGCTCAGGCGCGTGCGCTGCGCGATCGACTGTCGGCGCTCGTCGACGAGTACGCGGAGAAGTCAGTACGCCGTCGTGGGGCGCGGCCTATGGTCATGTTCCACGCGTTGTTCCCCAAGGTCGACGCCACGCGCTGAGCGCGTAGCGTGCGCACGTGGAACGCGACGACCGCTGGATTGCCGTACACGGCTCGGTGTCCAGGCGGGTTCCGGCCGACGACCGAGAGGTCGACGCACGGGAACGGTTCCTCGCCGAGTTGGAACGCCTGCCGTTCCCGTTCTCGGAGGACGCGGACCCGACCCACGTGACCGCGTCGGCCATCGTCGTCGGCGCGCGCGGCACGGTGCTGCACGTGCACCGGCGCATCGGCGGATGGCTCCAACCCGGTGGGCACATCGAGGCCGGTGAGACGCCGTGGGATACAGCCGTGCGCGAGAGCGTCGAAGAGACGGGGCTACCCGTGCGCCATCCCGACGGCGGGCCCGAGCTCGTGCACGTCGACGTCCACGACGCACCGCGTGGGCATCTGCACCTCGATCTGCGATACGTGTTGCTCGCGCCGGACGACGACCCCGCGCCCGCACCGGGCGAGAGCCAGGAGGCGCGCTGGTTCTCGTGGGAGGAAGCCGACGAAGTGGCCGACGAGTCGCTCCGCAACGCGCTCCGCGCCGCCCGTGGTCGCGCATGAAGCCTCAGGGATCGAGCCCGGGGCTCACGCTCGTGATGCCGACTGTGCGAGCCGCGTCGATCAGGCGGTTGTCGTAGGCGACGATGCCGCCGAGCTCTGAACCCAGGCTTTGGGCCGCGGCGATGTGGATCGCGTCGAGTGAACGGAGAGATGGAGGATCAAGAAGCGCCGCCGCGTCATACGTCTCGGCAGTGAGGCGTATCAATGCGACATCGGCGAGCGTCGCGTACGTTCTTCCGAGAGCATCCTCGTCACCCGTACGCCTGATCGCGCGCACGGCCTCGGTGCGCAGGATGTCGCTCGAAAACAGACGATCGGCATCGGCCTCGCGTTCGAGCACCCAAGCGTGCATCGCGTCGCTCGAGGGCTCCTCACCGACCAGCTTGAGGAACGCTGACGTATCGAGGTACCACGCGCTCACCGTTCGTCGTCTTCGGCACGCATCTCCTCGAGGATCTCTGACAGTGGCCGGCTTCCCGGCTTCAGCGGGAGCGGCCGATGATCAGAGAGCCGACCTCGGCCGTGACGAATACGGCCGGCTGCCTCGAGCGCGGCGAGCCCGGTTTCTTCCATCGGGATGGGACCCAACCGTGCGACGGGTCGCCCTCGGTCCGTGACCTCGATGACCTCGCCGGCGGCTGCGCGACGGACCCAGGTGCTGGCGTGCTGTCGCAGTTCCCGGATTCCCACCGTCTCCATGTGCTACATAGTAGCACTCACGCGAGGGTCAGCGGGCGGAGGTGAGCCCGAGCTGCTCGTAGATCTCCCGGGTCGCGTTCGACCGGTTCAGCGTGTAGAAGTGCAGCCCCGGAACTCCGCCGTCGAGCAGGGTCTGGCAGAGCTTCGTTGCCTCCTCCACGCCGACCGCGCGCACGGCGGCGGGGTCGTCGCCCACCGCCTCGAGCTTCTCGCCGAGCCACTGCGGGAACTCCGAGCCCTGCATCTCGGCCATGCGCGAGACCAACCGCAGGCTCGTGACCGGCATGATCCCCGCGATCACCGGCTTGTCGACGCCGAGCGCATGCAGGCTCTCGACCAGATCGAAGTAGTGGCGAGCGTCGAAGAAGAACTGTGTGATCGCGAAGTCGGCCTCGCGCAACTTCTCGGCCGTGTGGCGGCGGTCCGACTCGAGGCTCTCCGAACGTGGATGCGGTTCCGGGTGCGCGGCGACCCCGACGGAGAAGTCGCCGTGCTCGCGCACGAGCCGCACGAGGTCGATCGCATACGACAGCTCCCCGGGTGGCAGGTCGAGCTCTTTCGGCGGGTCACCACCGAGGGCGAGAATGTTCTCGATACCTGCGTCGCGATAGCGGCTGATGATGTCGACCAGCTCGTCGCGCCGGTGCGCGGCACACGTGAGATGCGCCATCGCAGTCATCGACGTGTTGCGGTTGATCTCGACAACGAGGTCGTGCGTGCGCTCGCGCGTGGAGCCTCCGGCGCCGTACGTGACCGACACATACGACGGATGGAGCGGTTCGAGGCGACGGACGGTGCGGGCGAGCACCGCTTCCATCTCGTCGTCGCGCGGCGGCGAGAACTCGAACGAATAGCTCGTGCCGTTGCGAAGGTTCTCGTGGATCTTCACCCTGGTGAGTTCCCGACGAGCGATGCGAGCTCTGCATCGAGACCGCGTCGCTGCGACCAGCGCACGCCGAGACCGACGGCTGCTCCGCCGATCGCACCCAAGGCGGTGCCGGCGACCGTGAAGAGTGCGAAGTACGCGAACCACGCGGGCTCGCGGAAGGTGGTCGCGGTACCGGCGCCGGTGGAAGCGAAGCCGAGGGCGACGCCCAGCAAGATTCCGACGCGTACTCCCTCGACGAACCGGCGGTACACAGGACGGAGCTCGTAGCGCGGCTCGCGACCCGCCGACTGCTCGAGGTCCTCCTGGTCGAGGATCACCCTCGCCAGGGCACGAAGATCGGAGGTGTCGGAGCCCGGGGGCATCGCATCAGGGTAGAACGAGCCGGGCTGTGCCTCCGGCGGATTGCTATGCGAGACTCGTCGTCGTATGCCGCCCGAAAAGCTGCAGTGGAGCCACTTGTATTCGGAGGTGGTCACCTCGGGGCTCTGCACCGGGTGTGCGGGCTGCGTGATCGCGTGCCCCCACGACGTCCTCGGCTACCGCGACACCGACGGGGTTTACCGGCCCTTCCAGCTCGAGGACGGCTATGCGCCCGACAACTGTAGCCACGGCGAACGGGGTTGCACGTCGTGTACGCGCGCCTGCCCGAGATTCCGCGCCTGGGAGCCCGAAGTGGACGAGTTCCTCTTCGGCCGCGCGCGTGAGGCCTCGGAGCCGTCGGGCGTCTACAAGGACATCTTCCTCGCGCGGGCGACCGACCCGGTGCTCGCGGAGGTGGGCCAAGATGGTGGGCTCGTCTCCGCGATCCTGCTGTACGCGCTCGAGCACGACATCATCGACGCCGCGCTCGTGAGCTACCTCGAAGGCGACGGCTCCACGTGGAAGGCGATACCGGGCGTCGCGAGCACGCGCGAGGACATCATCGCCTCAGCCGGGAGTCGTTACACCTACTCCGCGAACCCGATGGCATATGCCGAGGCGGCAGAGAGCGGCGCCGAACGCATCGCGTTGGTCGGGATGAGCTGCCAGTCGTCGGTACCGCCGGTGATGAAGCAGCGCAAGGCCGGCAAGGTCGCGCGCCGGCTGTCGCTCAACATCGGGCTGCTGTGTTCGAAGACCTTCGACGACGCGATCTTCGAGGAACTGTTCGAGGCGAAGTACGGATTGAAGAAGTCCGAGATGCGCAAGATGAACATCAAGGGCGTCTTCCAGATCTGGATGAAGAACGGTGACTTCCACGAGGTGCCGCTCAAGGAGTGCCACGCCTGGACCCGCGAGGGATGCAAGCTCTGTCCCGACTTCGCTGCCGAGCACGCCGACATCTCCACGGGGGGAATCGGCAAGTTCAACGACTGGACGCTCACGATCGTGCGCACCGACGTCGGTCGCGAGTTGATGGAGGGGATGATCCGCGACGGCTGGCTCGAGACCCGACCGGGCGACGACGACCCCGACGCGATCGCGCTGATGCACAAGCTGTCGATCAAATCACGCAAGCGGTGGCCCGAGTTCGCGATCGAGGCGCCGCGGCTCCTGCCCGCGAAGACCGCCGCGAAGTAGGCGTGCCAGTAGATGTGAAGGTCGTCGCGCTCGTCGGAGATCTCATGGATCGATCCCGCCTCTCCGCCGCCCTGAGCAACGTCGTGTTCACCGCGGATCCGGGCACCTGCTCTGGCGCCGACGTGGTCGTCGTCGACCTCGCGCGACACGGCGACACGATCCCGGCCGTGCGTGCAGCCGCGCCGGATGCACGCATCGTCGGGTTCGGTCCCCACGTCGACGACGAACTGCTCGCCCGGGCGGGCGCGCAGGGCGCCGACGTGGTGCTCCCCCGCTCCCGGTTCTTCCGCGATCCGGCCGCGGCGCTGTCCTTCGAGAACTGACAGACTCCCGGCCATGTCCGAGAACCCGATCGACCTCGAAAACGCCGACCTGCTCCTGTCGACGACCCGCGCGGTCCGCAAGCGCCTCGACCTCGATCGCCCGGTACCCCGTGACGTGATCCTCGACTGCGTGCAGCTCGCGGTACAGGCCCCCACTGCGAGCAACAGTCAGAACTGGCGCTGGATGATCGTGACCGATGCGGAGAAGCGCGCGGCGCTCGCGGAGCTCTACGGCGGCACCGCACGGCCGTATTTGGAAGCCGGGGCACGCGGCGATATCTCCGACGACCCGCAGACACTCCGGGTGTACGACTCGGCCCTCTACCTGCTCGACATCCTCGACCGCGTGCCCGTGCACGTGATCCCGTGTATCGAAGGGCGCGTCGGGAACGCGAACAACATTTCGGGCGCGAGCTTCTACGGCTCGATCATGCAGGCCGGGTGGAGTTTCATGCTCGCTCTGCGCGCCCGCGGGCTCGGCTCGGTGTGGACCACGTTGCACCTTCAGCGGGAGGAGGAAGCGGCCAAGCTGCTCGGCATCCCGTACGAGTCGGTGAGCCAGGTGGCGCTCCTGCCGGTCGCGTACACGGTGGGCACCGACTTCAAGCCGGCGAAGCGCGGACCCGTCGAAGAGATCACCTACTGGGACGAGTGGGGTGCGACCCGGTAACCCTCGGGACCGAGTGGGAGTCGAACCCGCCGTGATTTCCGTCTGCGCGCGCCTCGAAGCCGCCGCGGACAGTCGAGGGACCATCACCTTCGTCGGCGGCGCCGCGGGCGACGCGCGCGTCGACCGCGTGGAGTGGGCCCGGTTGCACGAGGACGCCCGCGCCATGGCGGCCGCGCTCCAGGCGCGGGGTGTGGCTCCCGGGTCACACGTCGCCGTCGTCGGCCCGACGTCGCGAGCGCTCGTCACCGCATTGCAGGCCACCTGGCTTGCCGGTGGTGCCGTCGTCGCGCTGCCGCTCCCGATGCGCCTCGGGTCCGTCGAGGAGTTCGTCGAGCAGACGCGCCGACGGATCGCTCACGCTGACGTCGACATCGTCGTCATCGACCCCGACCTCGCGCCGTTCCTCGATCCGCCGCCTACACGGGTTGCAGTCGTCCGCCTCGACGATCTCACCGCGGAGGCGAACCGGCTGTCGGCGGCGCGCCTGCTCCGCCCCGCTGACGACCCCGACCGGCTCACGATCCTGCAGTTCACGAGCGGATCCACCGCGGATCCGAAGGGCGTGATGCTCCCCGACCGCTGCATCGGCGCCAACGTCGACGCGATCGCCGGGGCCCTCGGGATCTCGGCGGCGGACCGCGCAGTGTCGTGGTTGCCGCTCTACCACGACATGGGGCTCATCGGCTTGCTGATGACGCCGATGCTCACCGGCTTCGAGCTCGTGCTCGGCGCGCCGACCGACTTCCTCTCGTCGCCGGGTATCTGGCTCGAGTGGATCTCGGAGTATCGCGGCACGATCTCGGCCGGTCCCAACTTCTCGTACGCGCTCGCGGCGCGCGCGTTGCGACGGGCGCACGGCCTCGACCTGTCGTCGTGGCGCCTCGCGCTCAACGGAGCGGAGCCGGTCGACCCCGCCGCCGTAGAAGCGTTCTGTGCGGCCGCGGCACCGCACGGGTTCGATGCGAAGGCCGCGTTCCCGGTGTTCGGCATGGCGGAGGCCACCCTCGGTGTCACGTTCCCCGACGTCGGCGTCGGGATGGAGGTCGACACGGTCGACCGCATCGCGCTCGAGAACGAGCGGTACGCAGCGCCCACGTCGGGCGGCACCGCGGACACGCGCCGGCTCGCGATGCTGGGGCGTCCACTCGTTGGGTTCGAGCTCCGCATCTGCGATCCAGAGTCGGGTGACGTGCTCCACGACCGGGAAGTCGGCGAGCTCGAACTGCGCAGCCCAACGATTACGCCCGGCTACTACGGCAACGCGGACGCGACGAAGGCCGCGTTCCACGGCGACTGGTTCCGCACCGGCGACCTCGGATACCTCGTCGACGGCCGGCTCGTGGTCTGCGGGCGCCTCAAGGACATGATCATCGTCGGCGGGCGCAACGTGTTCCCGGAGGACATCGAGCGCGCCGCGAGCACCGTCGAAGGTGTACGCGCCGGGAATGTCATCGCGTTCGGCAGCGATCGTCGCCGTGGGCGCGAATCGATCATCGTGGTGGCCGAGACCCGGACGGCCGACGACACCGCGCCGGTGCGCGACGCGGTGGTGACCACTGTGTGTGATGCCGTCGGCGTTCCTCCGGTCGACGTGGTGCTCGTGCGGCCGGGGACGTTGCCGAAGACGTCGTCGGGCAAGCTCCAGCGCTCCCTGTGCCGCGACCGCTACCACGCCGACGAGCTCGAATCCGTCTGAGGGGTCGTCGGGCCCTTTCACTATCGAGCAATATGGGCACATCAGTATGGAGGCGGTGACCCAGCCCGAAGCGCCGGTCGAGGCGCGTGCACAGGTTTCCGCGCGCCGGGAGTTGGCCCGGTTGTTCCTCGTGCTCCTCGCCATCACGTTCGTGCTCCGGTTACCGGCGTTCTTTGTGCCGGTGTTCAACTCCGACGAGACGTTCGTTGCGACCCAGGCGCACGTGATCGAGCAGGGCGGCGAGCTCTACGAGGACGCAGCCGACCGGAAGCCACCGCTCGTGCCGTACATCTACGCGGCCACGTTCGCGTTCTTCGAGACCTCGGCGCTGTGGTCGGTGCGCGTCGTCGCGATGCTCGCGGTGGCCCTCACCGCGCTGCTGCTCGCGGTCGAAGCCCGCCGCAGGTACGGCGCGCGCGCAGGATGGATCGCCGGAGTGCTGTTCGTGCTCGCGATGGTGGCCTTCGCGCCACAAGACGGGCAGGCCGCGAACTTCGAGGTGTTCATGCTGCCGTCGATGACGGCGGCGATCCTGTTCGCGCGGCGCGGGCGCGGCGCGGCGGCTGGAGTCGCGGTCGCCGTCGCGACGCTCGCGAAACAGACCGGCGCGGCCACGCTGCTTCCCGTCGTGTACCTGCTCGCGCGTGCGCGCGGGAAGCGTGGCGTCGGCGCGGTTGCGCTGGGGTTCAGCGTGCCGATCGCCGCCGTCGCGCTGGCCGTCGGCCCGAGCCAGCTCCTCCATTGGGCGGTGCTGGGCAACGGTTCGTACCTCGGCGTGAACAGCGGGTCGGTGATGGTCATCGCCATGTTCGTGCTGATGACGCTGGGCTTCGCCGCGTGCAACCTCCCACTGCTGTGGAAGCTGCCGGGCGCGTGGCACGAGCGTCGCGAACCTGCGCTCGACGGCGAGCGCGACACCGACCTCTGGCTGTGGCTGTTCTCGGCCGCGTTCTCGGTGGCGATCGGGCTGCGGTTCTTCGGGCACTACTACATGCAGCTCGTTCCGCCGCTCGCACTGCTCGCCGCGGGCGCGTTGGCACGCAGTGGACGCCGAGCAGTGAGCGCAACGATCGCCGCGGCGGCGGTACTCGCAGTGGTGTACTCCGCGGCCGGCTACTTCATGCACCCCTTCGGTCCCGAGCCGATGTACGAGTCGGTGAGTCGATACGTGGCTGCGTACACGCATCCCGACGACAAGATCCTCGTTTGGGGCAGTGAGCCGGAGATCTACTGGGCCTCCAACCGGCTCCCGGCGACGCGCTTCCTCACCACCGGGACGTTCCTCACGGGCAACCACCCGGGTCGTCCCGAAGACGAGGTCGAACCCGACGACAACACCGCGCAGAACTGGAAGTACTTCTTCGAGGACTTCACCGCCGCGCCGCCGAAGTACGTGCTCGACACGTCACCATCGAAGCTGCGCGGCGCGCAGTACTACCCGATCTCGAAATTCCCCGAGTTCGCGAAGATCCTGAAGCAGCAGTACCACTACGTGCGCACCATCGACGGCGTCGCCATCTACGCCCGCAAGTAACCCTCGTGGGGGCTACACCAGCGGCCAGGGGGTGCTGTGGTAGCCGTCGTCGGGGTAGGGGAAGCCAAGCTCCAGGAGGCCCTTGGCCCGGTACGCGATCGACTCGACCTCCACCGCGGTGAGGAGCTCGGAGAGCCGCTCGCCGAGTGGGCCGTCGTGGAGCTCGGCGAGCGCGCGGCACACGTCGTCGGTGTCGGCCTCGAGGATTCGCTCCCCGGCAAAGTCCCAGATCACGGTGCGGAGCTTCCACGCCGGATGGAACGTGAGTCCGTGGTCGATGCCGACGATCAGATCGTTGACCTCGTCGTGGAGGCAGTGACCACCCTTCCGGTCGGCGTTGTTGGCGAGCACGTCGAAGACGGCGAACTGCCGGAACCGGCCCTCGTGCCCGTCGAGCAGGGTGAAGTAGTGCTCGTCGGGGTCGTGCTCGACGAACCGCTGCACCGCGCCCTCGCCGAGCGGACCGTCGCGCAGGATCGTGACGGGCACGACACCCCAGTGGAGCGCGCGCGACAGCTCGTACGCCGCGACCTCGCGGTTGCACAGAGTGCCGTGCGGGAAGTCCCACAGCGGGCGCTCGCCACGCCGGGGCTTGTACACGGCAGAGAGCTCCATGCCGTCGAGGCGCGCCTCCACGAGAAAGGTCGCGTTCGAGGAGTAGCGCATGCGCCCGACCACCTCGAGCTCGGCGGCGCCGAGCACGTCGGCAAGCTCGTCGGGGGTCAGTTCCAGCGGGGACACCGGTGCCCGGCAGGATCCATCGGCATCGAGCACAGCGGGCACGGGAGTCGCCCTCCGGTGACCGCCTCCGCACCGCGCGCCGCCATCGCCCGCACTTGCGCGCGCGTCGCGTGGATCCGCGCCACGTAGCCCGGGTCTTCGGCACCTTCGGCGGACGGCGCGTTGTCGTCCTTGTCGTCCTCGTCGTCCTCGTCGTCTTCGTCGTCTTCGGCAGCGGCGCGCTCGCGCAGCTCGAGCAGAACGAGCTCGCGCTCGGGATCGAAGCCGAGGCCGATCAGACGCGCGCGAAACAGGGGAACGGTGGGCTCACGGAGCTGGGTTTCGGCGTCGGGCACCGAAGCGGACGTCTCCGGGTAGTCGCCGGCGATGCGATCGAGGAACGCGACGACCTCCGTGGCGAGCAGCGCAATCTGCTCTTTCTCGACGAGCACGGTGAGCTGCGCGTGCTCGGTACGCGCCTGGATGTAGAACGCGCGCTTCCCCGGTTCTCCGATCGCTCCGGCCCCGAGACCGTCGACATCCTCGAGCTCGATGATCTCGCCCATCACGCGCCGGCTTCCCCCTTCGACTCACTCGTCGACTCCTCGGCCGGGCGCGGGATCAGCTCCTCGAGCGAACCGGTGTCGTTGCACTTCACCATCGCGGCGCCGTGGGCCGAGAGTTGGAACACCGTCACCGACGCGGGCGACACGATGATGCGCTGGAAGTGATCGAGGTGCGTCCCGTTGTAGTGCGCGATGGCCGACTTGATCGGGTCGGCGTGCGACACCACGACCACGATCTCCCCCGGGTGGTCGGCGACGACGCGCTCGAGCGCCGCCACCATGCGCACCTGCATCTCCGCGAGCGACTCACCCTCGGGAAAGCGCGCGCGTGACGGCGCGCGCTGCACCGTGCGCCAGAGATCTTCCTTTGCGAGATCCCCGAGCTTGCCGCCCGTCCACTCGCCGTAGTCGGCTTCGAGTACCCCGGGGAGCTCGCGCACCTCGAGACCGTGCTTCGCGGCGACGGCATGGGCCGTCTGCATCGTGCGCTCGATCGGGCTCGCGTACACCGCGGCGATCGGAAGTGCCGCCAACCGCTCACCGAGCGACGTGGCCTGCTCGCGTCCCTTGTCGGACAGGTCGATCCCGGGTTTGCGACCCGACAGCATCGAGCCCGTCTCCGCGGTGACCGCGTGACGCGCGAGGAGGAGCACCGTGGACGGCGGCGGCTTCGGCTTCTCGGCTTCCGGAGCGCCCACTTCAGCCGCGACGGTGTCGGTCACGCCGACGATCGTACCGGTGCCAGGTTCGCTGCCTTCGAGCGGCCCTACATTCCCGGACCTACATTCCTGACATGGCCGATCTTCCCGTCAGCTTCTCGCCGCACGGCATCCCCGAGACCGTGATCGACCCCGAGCCGCCCGACGCCGTCCGCGCGCTCCGCGATGCGCTCGGCGCGCCCGAAGCGCATCGCCGGAACGCCGTCGCTGCGGTGGTCGCGCGGTGGCCACGCGCTCTCGATGGTTGGGCGCGGCTCGGCGAGCTCGCGCGCGACCACGTGGAGGCCTACGCGTGCTTCCGCGTGGGCTACCACCGCGGGCTCGACCGACTGCGCCAGTCGGGATGGCGTGGCTCCGGTTACGTGCGCTGGGAGCACGCGACCAACCGCGGGTTCCTGCGCGCGCTCGACGGCCTGCGGCGGTCGGCGGCCGCCATCGGCGAGATCGACGAAGAAGTTCGCTGCGACGAGTTCCTGCACCAGCTCGAGCCGGCTTGGGATCGTCTCGATCCCCACGAAGCCGACTAATTTCTCGCTATGAAGCGAGCCCTCGTCACGGGGATCACCGGGCAGGACGGCCGATTCCTCGCCCAGTTCCTCACCGGCAAGGGCTATCAGGTGTTCGGACTCATCCGCGGCCAGAACAACCCGAAGGGCCAGCTCGTCCTCGACGAGACGCCGTCGCTCGAGCTCGTCGACGGCGACCTCCGCGACTTGTCGTCGTTGATCGCCGCGGTCGAGCAGGTGCAACCCGACGAGGTGTACAACCTCGGCGCCATGAGCTTCGTCAAGCTGTCGTGGTCGCAACCCGAGCTGTTCGCCGAGATCACCGGGCTCGGTGTGCTCCGCATGCTGGAGGCGGTGCGGATCGTGGGCGGCACGCAGCGCAATCCGATCCGTTTCTACCAGGCGTCGTCGTCGGAGATGTTCGGGAAAATTCGGGAGACCCCACAGACCGAGCTCACGCCGTTCCATCCGCGCTCGCCCTACGGCGTCGCGAAGGTGTTCGGTCACCACATGACGGTCAACTACCGCGAGTCGTACGACCTGCACGCATCGTCGGGCATCCTCTTCAACCACGGTTCCGAGAGGCGCGGCATCGAGTTCGTGGAGCGAAAGATCACCACCTCGCTCGCGCGCATCAAGCTGGGCCTCCAGGACTCGATTTCGCTCGGCAACCTCGACTCCGCGCGCGACTGGGGGTACGCGGGCGACTACGTCGAGGCGATGTGGCTCATGCTCCAGCAGGACGAGCCCGACGACTACGTGGTCGCGTCGGGCAAGACGCACACCATTCGTGAGTGCCTCGACGTCGCGTTCCGCGCCGCCGGCTACGACGACTGGACGCCCTACGTGCAGAAAGACCCGCGCTTCGAGCGTCCCGCTGAGGTCGACGTGCTCATCGGCGACGCCACCAAGGCGCGCGAGAAGCTCGGGTGGACGCCACGCATGTCCTTCGAGGAACTCGTCACGATGATGTACGAATCCGACCTCGCGTCGGAACGAACGCAGGCGCGGCTCTCCTGATGGCCGGAACGGCGTTGGTGGGGGTGATCATGGGAAGTGATTCCGACCTGCGCGTGATGCAGCCCGCCATCGACACGCTCGACGAGTTCGACGTGCCGCGTGAGGTGCACATCGTCTCCGCGCACCGCACACCCGACCGGATGTTCGAGTACGCGCGTACCGCCGTGTCTCGCGGGCTGCGCGTGATCATCGCGGGCGCGGGTGGCGCGGCGCATCTCCCCGGCATGACCGCATCCCTCACACCGTTGCCGGTGATCGGAGTGCCGGTGCCGCTCGCGGATCTCGACGGGCTCGACTCCTTGCTCTCGATCGTGCAGATGCCCGACGGCATCCCCGTTGCGACGGTGGGCACGGGGAAGGCGCGCAATGCCGCGCTGCTCGCGGTGCGGATCCTGGCGGTGCACGACGACAAGCTGCGCGCGCGGATGGAAGAGTTCCAGGCGGGCCTCGCCGATGCCGTCCGCGAGAAGGACGCGAAGCTCAGCGACGAGCTCGAGTAGTCCGGGCTAGCGGGGGAAGTTCGGCGCGCGTTTCTCGACGAATGCGGTGATGCCTTCCGTGGACTCGGCATCCCCGGCCGCAGCCACGATCGCGTCGGCTTCGCGCGCCAAGTGCGTCTCGAACGAATCCTCCAGGCTCGTGTGCACGAGCCGCTTCGCCGCGGCGAGCGAGCGAGCAGGACCGTCGGCGAGGCGCGCCGCGAGCGCGGCAGCTTCCGCGTGGACGTCGTCGTCGGGGACCACGCTCGTGATCAGGCCCCACTCGAGTGCTTCGGCTGCGCTGAGCACCCGGTTGGTGAGCGTCAGCTCGAGCGCCCGGCGTACGCCAACGAGGCGCGGCACGAACCAGCTCGACGAACCGTCGGGAGTGAGACCGACACCCGTGTACGCCATCACGAACTTCGTCGACTCGCCCGCGATCACGAGGTCGGACGCGCCCACCAGCCCCAGGCCTGCGCCCGCCGCGCTGCCGTGCACTGCGGCCACGACCGGCGCATCGCCACGCACGAGCATCGTGATCGCGGTGTGCAGTGCGGGAATGAGCGCACGGATGTTGGCGGGGAGATCGTCACCGAGTGCGGCGAACGCCTTGACGTCGCCACCGCCGCAGAAGCGCGCACCGCTCCCCGAGAGGAGCACCACTCGGACGCTGTCGTCCAGGCTGATGTCGATCGTCGCCGCCATGAGGTCACGCGCCAGGCCCATGTTGATGCCGTTGGCCGCCTCGGGACGGTTGAGCGTGAGGTGGGCAATCCCGTCGCGGACCTCGAGCAGCACGTTCTCGTATGTCATGGGGCCGGATGCTACGCAAGGACACCCAGAGCCGAGCGGCCGTGAAGGGAGACAAAGGTCCCGTCCGCCGGGCAGCGGACGGGACCTTCAGAGGGGCCTTGATTTCTCGAGCTTTCCAGGACAGCACCGTGCGGGCGGGGGGGCCGTCCGCCCGCTCGGGGCATGTCTTCCGCGGGGGTCGCATCCCGGTGCGGGCGGGATACGGCGCCTGCTTGATCCGTACGGTACGCCCCCGTTCCCCAAGTCGGCCCCAGAGCACCTCTAAGACTCGGTAAAGATGCCCCACTCGGGGGGTGGCCCGCTCGGACCCGCCCTACTCCGACTGGCCTACTCCAACCGGCCTACTCCAACTGGCCTACTCCGCCCCAATGGCGTCGAGCACGTCGTGACGGGCCGCGCGGCGGGCAGGCCAGGCTCCGGCGAGGAAGCCGGCGACCCCGGCCAGGATCACGAAGATCGCGAGTTGCGTCACGGGGAGGACGAACGTGATGCCCTCGTCGCTCACCGCGCTGACCAGCGCGCGGCCGAACGCGAGCCCGATGACAAGCCCGAGCAGCGACCCGAAGATCGAGATGATGACCGCCTCGTCACGGATCATCGTGCGAACCTGTGCGCGCGTCATGCCCACCGCGCGCAACAGACCCAGCTCACGGGTACGTTCGTAGATCGACAGCGCGAGTGTGTTCACGATGCCGATCAGCGCGATCACAACTGCGAGCAACAGCATCACGTAGAGCAGGTTGAGGATCGTGTCGAACTGAGCGATCTGCGAGTCCTTGAACTCGGTCTGGTCCTGCACCTCGACGGTGGGATACGGCTTCAGCACTCGCTCGATCGTGGCGCGGGTCTTGGCGTCATCTGAGTCGGATGCCTGCCGCACGGCCACGAGCGAGTCCGACTGATCCGTGTAGTTCTTCTCATATGACGTCAGCGAGATCAAATACGAGGCGCCGATGGCACGATCTTCTGCGTAGAGCCCCTGGATCCTCTCGCGCTGCACCCCGGTCTTCTCGAACTGAATATCTACGGTGTCACCGACCTTCCACCCCTTGTTCGTGGCGGTGTCGGTGCTGACGAGCACACCACCGTCGGCGAAGGCGTCGAGGTTCGCGCCGGAACGCAGCTTGATGTCGATAACGTCTTGGACGTTCGGGCTCACGCCGAACAGTTGCCGTTGGTCGCCGTCGACCACGAAGTCGCCGTTGCGGAACTCGACGATCTGCGCGCCTGGGAGATCCTGATCGAGCGACTTCGCGATTTCGGGCGAGAAGCCACGGCTGAAGAAACCCTTGCCCTGGATCAGCCACTCGGCGCGCACGCTGTTGTCGATGATGTCGCTGAACGACTGCTTGGCCGACGCGCCGATGATCGCGACGAGCGTGACCAACGCGAGGCCGATCATGAGCGCCGACGCAGTGGTGGCGGTGCGGCGAGGGTTCCGCATCGCGTTCTCGCGTGCAAGAACGCCCGACATGCCGCGCAAACGCGCGGGGATCCAGCCGAGGAATCGCGAGACCGGCCGTGCGACGAGCGGGCTGAGCATCGCGACGCCGATGAACACGAGGAACGCGGCGAAGCCCACGAGCCCTGCGGCACCACCGGGTACCGCATCCGAGCCCACATCGCCGAACAGGCCGAGCGCCAACAGGAGGATCCCGATGATCGTGAGGAGACCACCGATCCGGTACCGGCGAGATCCGCTCGACGCGATGACGGCGGTGTCGCGCATCGCGGCAACCGGGGGGACGCGCGCCGCGCTGCGCGCGGGCGACAAAGCCGACACGAAGGTGACCACTGTGCCCGCGAAGACCGCGACGATGATCGTGCGGGGCAGGATGACCGGAGACTCGGTGGGCAGTGCAAAGCCGAACGCGGCGAGCAGACTCTGCAGCCCGATCGCCACGAGCACGCCGAGCGCGAGCCCGAGCATCGACGAGAGCAGCCCTACCACGAACGCCTCCGCGGCGACCGATCGCGTGACCTGCTTCCCGGACGCACCCAATGCACGGAGCAGCGCGAGCTCGCGTGACCGTTGTGCCACGATGATCGAGAACGTGTTGTAGATGATGAACGACCCCACGAACAGCGCGATCAACGCGAAAACGAGCAGGAACGTGTTCAGGAAGCCGAGACGGTCCTTCACGTTGCTCGCGCTCTCGTCGGCGAACTGCTTACCCGTGAGCACCTCGTAGGACTCGGACTGCTCGGCAGTGGCGATGGCCTCCCGCACGTTGCGCGCCACCTCGTCTTGCGACACCCCCGGCTTCGCCGCGACGTAGATCGAGTCCCATTCGCCAGGCCGGCCGACGACCCGCTGCGCGGTGGCCGGAGTGAACCCGGCGCGGGTACCCGGCGGGCTGCTGCTGTCGCCGAACGTGAACACGCCGACGAGCGTGAACTTCTCCGGCGTGGCCTCGCGGAACACGATCGGCACCTCGGCGCCGAGGCGGTACCCGGACTTGTCAGCCGTGTTCTCGTCGAGCACGACCTCGTCGGGCGCCTCCGGCTTGTGCCCCTTGGCGATCTGGTTCGCCTGGCCGAACGGCAACTGCTGCCACGAGAACCCCGACGACTGGCCGGTTCCGTTCGTGACCACGTCGCCGTCCTCGTCGACCACGGAGGCCGAGCCCTGCACGTTGCCGCGCGCGAGCTTCACTCCGGGCGCGCCCTCTACGACCGGAACCACGCTGTTCGGTACCGGGTTCCGCGGCGCGAAGCCGCGATCGCTGCTGAGCTCGCGCTTCGACCGCACGATCGCGTCAACACCCTTGGTGGCCTCGGTGAAGAGGTTGTCGAACACGCTGCCGAGAGTGTCGGTAAGCACGAAAGTGCCCGAGATGAACGCGACTCCGAGCACGACCGCGATCGACGTGAGGACGAGCCGGAGCTTCTTGGCGAGAAGCCCCTTGATCGTGACGCGCCACATTCCGCGCGCTACTCGCCTTGGTTCTTCATCCGGTCGAGCACGCGCTCGGCTGTGGGGTCGGTCATCTCGTCGACGACCTTGCCGTCGGCGAGGAACACGATGCGATCGGCGTAACCTGCCGCGACCGGGTCGTGCGTGACGATCACCGTGGTCTGACCGAGGTCGTCGACCGCTCGACGCATGAACGTGAGGATCTCCGCACCCGAGCGCCGGTCGAGGTTACCGGTGGGCTCGTCGGCGAACACGATCTCGGGCCGGCCGAGCAACGCGCGCGCGACCGCGACGCGCTGCTGCTGCCCACCCGAGAGCTCGGCCGGCCGGTGCGTGAGGCGGTCGCTCAGGCGAACCGTCTTCACCACGGTGTCGAGCCACTCCGGATCGGGCTTCGTGCGCGCCAGCGACATCGGGAGCGTGATGTTCTCGAGCGCGTTGAGCGTGGGGATCAGGTTGTAGGACTGGAAGACAAAACCGATCTTGTCGCGCCGGATGAGCGTGAGCTGCTTCTCGTTCAGCGAGCTGAGCTCCGAGTCACCGAGGAAGATCTGGCCGGAGGTGAGCCGGTCGAGACCAGCCAGACAGTGCAGCAACGTGGACTTGCCCGATCCGGACGGACCCATGATGGCCGTCATGCGCGCCGACTCGAAGTCCACCGACACACCGTCGAGCGCGCGCACCTCGGCTTCGCCCTCGCCATAGATCTTGGACGCGTCGACAGTACGCGCCGCAGTGCTCGTGTGGGGAGCGGTGGTCGTCTCGGTCACGCAGACTCCTCGGTTGGGGAGGACCGTGACACCCTAGTTTCCGACTTTGTCGCGGTCGGTTCCGAAGACTCGGCCGTTGACACTTCCTGACCGGGGCGGCGTTGGGGCGGCTGGTGACGGCCGAGCCACCAGAACCACCCGATCCCGAACGCGAAGAGGGCAACGCTCACCCACGCGTTGACGCGCAACGGGCCGATGTCGTGCGCGGGGTCGATGCGCAGGTTCTCGAACCAGAACCGGCCGAAGGTGTAGAGGATCACGTAGAGCGCGAACGTCTGCCCCTGTTTCAGCGGCAGCTTCTTTTCCGCGAGCAACAGGATGCCGACGAGCGCGATGCAGTAGAGCGACTCGTAGAGGAACGTGGGGTGGAACGTCGGGTACTGCCCGTACCCGAACGGCCGGTGCGCGGGCGAGATCTCGAGACCCCACGGGAGCGTTGTGGGCTTCCCGAACAACTCCTGGTTGAACCAGTTCCCCCAGCGCCCGATCGCCTGCGCGATGAGGATGCCGGGCGCCATGCAATCCATCACGACGAGCGTCGACATGTGCCGTCGGTGTGTGATGACGATCACCGCGATCGCGCCGCCGATGACGGCCCCCCAGATGGAGAGCCCGCCCTTCCAGATCTGGAACGCGCGCAGCGGGTCGTCGTCGAACCTCTGGTAGTCGGTGATCACGTGGTAGAGGCGCGCTCCGATGACGCCCCAGATCACGACCCAGAAGGCGATGTCGGAGATTCCCGGCGACCCGTAGCCGCGCCGGCGCCACCGTCGCTCCGCGATGAGCACGGCAACGAGAACGCCGACGGCAAGCAGCACGCCGTACATGTGGAAGGGCCCGAGGTTCCCGCTGTCGGGGCTCGGGATCGACGCGAGCACGACCTCGCATCGTAGGGGTGGACAAGTAGGGGTGCTCTCCACCACTGAGCCGGTCGGCCTCGCCGTACGATCGACGTCGATGTTCTCGACGCGACCCGAACCCGAGCGCGCTGGTCCCGACCAGGAGTCGGTGTGGGACTACCCGCGGCCGCCGCGGCTCGAGCCGGTGACCGCACGGCTCGTGGTGGTGTTCGGCGGCCAGACGATCGCGGAGACGACGCGTGGGTACCGCGTGCTCGAGACGAGCCACCCACCCAACTACTACTTCCCGCCCGACGACGTCGCGGCAGGGGCGCTCGATCCCGCGAAGGGTGTGTCGTTCTGCGAATGGAAGGGCCGCGCCCACTACTTCACGGTGCGCGGCGGCACCGAGGTCGCGCACGAAGCCGCATGGGGTTACGAACGTCCGAACGAGGCGTTCGCGTCGATCGCCACCTACGTCGCGTTCTACGCGGGACGCATGGATGCGTGTTTCGTCGACGACGACCTTGTCGTGCCGCAACCCGGCCGCTTCTATGGCGGTTGGATCACGTCGAAGATCGTGGGGCCCTTCAAGGGCGGCCCTGGCTCGAGGGGGTGGTGACAGCGTGGTAGCGACAGAGCTTGCCGTGCTGCTGTTCGACCGGGTGACCGCGCTCGACGCGGTCGGGCCGTACGAGGTGCTCCAGCGCGTGCCCGGAATGACCGTGCGGTTCGCCGCCGCCGAGCCTGGTGTGAAGCGCACGGAAGACGGCTCGCTCGCGATCGTCGCCGACACGGTGCTCGAGGATGTCCTGGCACCCGACATCGTGCTCGTGCCGGGCGGACGTCGCGGTACACCACGTCGGTGTGCACGGGGTCATTGGTGCTCGCAGCCGCCGGCATCCTCCAGGGTGTGCCCGCCACAACGCATTGGCTCGCGATGGAACACCTCGGTCGCTTGGGCGCGATCCCGGTCGCGGAGCGCGTCGTAGAACACGGCAAGATCGTCACCGCCGCAGGGGTGTCGTCGGGAATCGACACGGCGTTGCTGGTGGCGGCGCGGATCGCGGGCGACGACGTCGCGTGCGCGATCCAGCTGTCGATCGAGTAATCCTTAGACCTTGCGTCGTTCATGGTCGTAGAGCGCCCACGAACGACGCAGGTTCGTTGTTATTTCACCAACCTGGACAGCCTGCGGTCGGCGAGGACTTTGCCGTTGGTCTGGCACTTGGGGCAGTACGCGACCTCGTGGCTCTCGTAGCTGACGCGGCGCAGCGTCTCGCCGCAGCGCGGGCACGGCGTGCCGTAGCGGGCGTGCACCTCGAAGTGGTCGCCGAGCTTCGGTTGCGACAGACCACCTTCGCGTCCGCGTTCGAGTTCGAGGCCGTCGGCGAGCACGCCGCGGATCGCGTCGAGGAGGCGCGCCCGCTCGTCGTCGTCGAGTGACGCGAGCGACGCGTACGGCGACAGCTGCGAGCGCCACAGCGCGTCGTCGGCGTAGCCGCGCCCGACACCGGCGACGGTGTGCTGGTCGCGCAGGATGGTGTGCACGCGGCGACGGTCGTCGCCGTGTAGGACGAACTCGGCGAACTCGTCGGACGCCGGCTCGGGACCGAGCGTGGAAAGCGGACCGTCGTCGCCCGGTGCGAGGACCCACCACGCGGCCTTGCGCTCGTGGCCGTACTCGCGCACGAGCGTGGCCTTCCCGTTCGACCACCGGAACCGCACCACCGAGCCCTTGCCCTTCGTGCGTTTCGGCGGCTCCTCGATGTCGAGCCGCCCCGCCTGTGACAGGTGCACGAGGATGCGACCCGCCGGCTCCGTGCCTGAACGGGGAGAAGGACTGAAATCGAGGATGAGGTACTTCGCGTACCGGCCGACGCGCTCGAGCGTCGCGCCGACGAGCGCGTCCGGCGACGGCGATACCGTCTTCAGCGCCGAGAAACCGAGTGGTTCCACCGCTTCGAGCGCGGAGCCCGCGAGTTCGACGTCGAGCCGTTCGGCCAGCGCCTGCATCTGCGGCAGCTCGGGCATCGGTGGCTACCCGGCGCGGCCGCGGCGACGTGACCCGCGACGGGACTGCTGCATCTTCTGGCGGATGTCTTGGCGGCGCTCCTGGAGGTCGCGAAACGTGAGCGTCTCGACGCTGGGATCCACCATAAACGTGGCACGGAGGGCGTCGGGGTCGGGCGTGGCGAACTTCGCGTCGACACCGACCTCTCGCATGATCTGCTCGCCGTGTGTCTGCGCGAAGTACATGTAGATCGAGACCATCTGCTGGAGCATGTCGAGGTCGGGTGCGAGGATCGCGGTGGCGCTGTTCAGGAACATCATGTTCCGCACGAACAGCATGAGCTCCTTCGGCGCGCGTGCGCCGTAGCCGAGCAGCTTCTTCGTGATTTCGCGCATCTCGCGCACCAGCTCGTCGGCCGACATCTGCGCGGGGTCCTTGACCGGCCCGTCGAGGTCGAGGTCGGCGACCACAACGTCGAGGTCGACGTCGGGCGGGAACGCGCCGAGGTCGCGCAGCGCCGCGAGTTGCCCGCGCACGTCGCCCGTGGTGCCGAGCACGAGCAGCCGCAAGAACGCCAGCCGTTGCGGTTCGTCGAGACGACCGGTGATGCCGAAGTCGAACAACGCGGTGCGGCCGTCGGGCTGCACGACGATGTTGCCGCCATGGAGGTCGCCGTGGAACACGCCGAAGATCAGCGCGCCCTCGAGCGATGCGATCAACCCGGCCTGCAACATCGCGTGCGTGTCGATGCCGGCCGCGTGCATCGACTCGACGTCGTCGTATGCGAACCCGCGCAACCGTTCCATCACGAGGACGCGCCGGGTCACCATCGTGGGGTGCGGCCGGGGGACGATGATGCCCCGCTGCTGTGTCCGCGCGAGCACGTTGGCGATGTCGAGCATGTTCTCTGCCTCGAGGCGGAAGTCGAGCTCTTCGATGACGGTCTCCGCGAACAGCTCGACGAGCGCGGGCGGGTTAGCGAGTGCGGTGACCGGGATGCGGCCGATGAGGCGAGGTGCCAGCCACGAGAGCGCGGCGATGTCGTCGCGGAACAGCTGCGCCACCCGCGGGCGCTGCACCTTGACGACCACCTCTTCGCCGGTAACGAGCCGGGCCGCGTGCACCTGTGCAATCGAGGCCGCGGCGATCGGGACCTCGTCGAACGAGGCAAAGAGCTCCTCGAGCGTGCCCCCGAGGTCGACCTCGACGACCGCCCTGACGTCGTCGAACGATTCAGGCGGCACGCGGTCGCGGAGCTGCTTGAACTCGGTGACCAGCTCGTCGGGAAAGAGCCCCTCGCCGCCCGAGATGATCTGACCCAGCTTCACATAACTCGAGCCGAGGTGCCCGAACGCGCGGCGCAGCCGCCGGGAGATCCCGGCACGGGATTGCGGACGGCGGTACTCGAAGACGAACCACCCCGCGAGCGCTCTCGAGATCTCCGTGATCGTGCGCGCGAGACGACCCAGTGGGGGGAGCCGCCCCGGTGCAAGGAGTCGTGGGACCTCCCGGCGCGTGCCACGACGGAGGCGGTCGATCTCCCAGCGCCACGGGATCTCGTCGGGGTCGAGGACCCAGGGACCGCACTCACTGAACGAACCGAACTCGAGATCGGGGGAAGGGTCCGGCAGAGCGCTGGGCGTGGTCATGACGCACGCCACGCTACCGGCCGGTTTCGAGGCCGCAGAGCGAGCGGCGGCGAGCCGGGTAACCCGGCGAGCAGCGAGCGACCCATGTGTGGGACCGGCCCGCGCTCACGCGCGCGGGCCGGTCTGAAAGGTGCGGGCTAGCAGCCGCCACCCCAGGGCCCGGCACCACGCTGGGCGTAGAGGGCAGCCGCCATGGCGTCCTGGTCTGCCGGCAATGCTGCCGCCGGATCGGTGCCGACGAGGTCGTCACGACCAACAGAGCCGGCGATCGAGTTCCAGGCGCCCGGCATGAACTGGTACGCGCCCGATGCACCGGACCCGCCGGTGTTGTGGATGGTGTAGTCACCACCGCTCTCGCGTTGCTTCACACACGAGAGGAAGTCACCGTTGCCCACCGAAGCCGGCGTAAAGGGCCGTGTGACGGTGAGCTGAGCTCGAGCGGCGGCTTCATCGGCGGCAAGGCCATCGAGGAAGGCAACCAGCTCGTGAAGTTGAACGTCGAGCGCGTAGGCAACGACTTGATCGAACATCGCGCCGAGCGCATTGAGTTCCAACGCACTGGCGGAAGCGGCGATCGGCCGCACCGCATTGGGGTTGTCGAGTCTTGGATCGCTGGCGCTTGCTCTGCTCGATGGTGCCGCGACGGCAACGCCGGCCGCGAGCGCCACGACACAGAGCGGCGCAACGATGAGCAACGTCCGCTTTCGCATCGGTCGTGTTCCTTTCGGTTGTCGGTGCCTCGCCGCGCGCGCGCGGAGAGACGGTTTGGGTTTGGGGGAAGGAGAACGCCGGCCCGGGGGCTGCACGGGTGGTGTGCTCCGGCCGGCAAGGTAGTGGTCGGGCCCGCGATGTCTACAGCCGGGGGAGGCGCATTTCGCCCGTTCACGACTCGAACGGTCAGAAGAGGACTCTACGGTCTGATACGCCCCCGCCACCAGGGCTGAAGTACCGTCGCTCCCGTGCAAGCCGACGCGGTCGTGATCGGGGCGGGGCCGAACGGGCTCGTCACCGCAAACCTGCTCGCGGACGCGGGATGGAAGGTGCTGGTGCTCGAGGCCCAGCCCGAGCCCGGTGGCGCGGTCCGCAGCGCGGAGCTCACGCATCCCGGCTTCGTCCACGATGTGTTCAGCGCGTTCTACCCGCTCGGGATCTCGTCACCGGTGATGCGGTCGCTCGACCTCGCCCAGTACGGACTCCGGTGGCGGAAGGCGCCCCTCGCGCTCGCGCACCCCACAGCCGACGGCAGGTGCGCGGTGCTGTCCACCGCGGTGGGTGAGACCGCGCAGTCGCTCGAGACGTACTCGGATGGCGACGGTGACGCCTGGCGCGACTGTTACGCGAGCTTCGAGCGGATCGCCGACCCGCTGCTCGACGCGATGCTCACGCCGATGCCACCCGTGCGCGCGGCCTCGCGCCTGGCGCTCGCGCTCGGCCCGCGCGGCCTCCTCGACTTCTCGCGCACGGCCCTCCTGTCCGTGCGCCGCCTCGCACGTGAGCAGTTCCGCGGGGAGGGTGGCGCGCTCCTGCTCACGGGGAACGCATTGCACAGCGACGTCGATCCGGACTCGCCACCGAGCGGTTACCTCGGCTGGTTCCTCAGCTGCATCGGTCAACAGCACGGTTTCCCCGTACCCGAGGGGGGCGCGGGGCAGCTCACCGCCGCGCTCGTCCGCCGCCTCGTTGCGCGCGGTGGTGAGATCCGGTGTTCGTCACCGGTCGTGCGAGTGGTGGTGAACGGGCGGCGCGCGGTCGCGGTGGAACTCGCCGACGGCGACACGATCGACGCACCGCGTGGCGTGCTCGCCGACGTGGCCGCGCCCGCGCTCTATCGGGATCTGGTCGGCGAAGACCACCTCCCGGCGCGATTCGTGCGATCGCTCGACCGCTTCCAGTGGGACCACGGGACGTTCAAGATCGACTGGGCGCTGTCGGGACCGATCCCCTGGCGCGCCGAGCCCGCGACACGAGCGGGCACGGTCCACCTCTGCGACAGCATGGACCGCGTCATCGCCTACGCCGCCGACCTCGCCCGGGGCCAGATCCCCGCGCACCCGTTCGTGCTGATGGGCCAGATGAACAAGGCCGATCCCACTCGTTCACCGCCCGGCACCGAGACGGTGTGGGCCTACACCCACGTTCCCCAGTCACCGCGCGGCGACGCCGGCGCCGAGCTCACCGGCACCTGGGACGACCGCGACGCCGAGTTGTTCGCCGACCGGATGGAAACGGTGATCGAAGAGCACGCGCCCGGCTTCCGCGCGCTCATCACCGCCCGGCACCTCCTGCCGCCCCCCGCGCTCGAAGCGCGCGACGCCAACCTGGTCGGCGGCGCGCTCGGGGGCGGCACGATGGCGTTCTCCCAACAGCTCGTGTTCCGGCCGGTGCCGGGGTTGGGCCGAGCCGAGACCCCCGTGCGCGGGTTGTTCCTCGCCTCGGCGTCCGCGCACCCCGGCGGCGGCGTCCACGGCGCGTGTGGCGCGAACGCCGCGCGGGCCGCGCTGTTCGCCGACCGCGTACGCCGAGTCTTCAGCGCGGGTCACTACAGCTAGGCAGGCTCGCGTGGGCCGCGGAGCTCGCGGAGCTCGCGGCGGGCCGCGCCGAGGGTCGCGAGGTCGAACACACCGTCTGCCTCGATATCGGTCAGCACCTCGAGGTAACGCCCCACCGCGTCGGGGTGGCCGCGGACCCACTGGTCGACGCGGGCCGCGGGCGCCGCGCCGGGCTCGGTCGTCAGGAGCACATCCTCGGTAATGGCGCGATGGAGGTCGGCAACGTCGTCACGCAGCGCGGCTCGCGCCTCCGATTGCCAGCGATCCGCACGCGGCAGCGCGGCGATGCGATCGCGAAGCCAGTCGAGCCGCAATCGGTCGAGCACCGCGAAGTGAACCCTGGCGATCTCCTCGACGTCGGCACCTCGGGCGGCGGCCAACTCGGCGATCGCCAGCGCCGCGATCGCGGCATTGAAACCGGCAACGCGGGTCGCGAGCTCCGCGGGCACGCCGTCGGCCCGCAGTTGCTCGGCTTCCGCCACCAGCTGTTCGGCGTCGGCGCCGATCACCAGATCCGACAACCGGGCGACGACCGTGGCGACCGGCTCGCGGTAGCGCGCCACCGTGGGCCCGAGATCGAGGTTCCCACCGTAACGAACCAGCGAACGCGCCGCGCGCTCGACGAGCCGTGTCGCCGCGAGGAACATGTTGTCTTGCGTGGCAGCAGGAACGACCAGGTCGAGCGCGTCGATCGCCGACCACGTGTCGCTCATCTCGAAGACGTCGCGAGCGACGATGTGCGCGCGCGTGAGCACGGGAAGGCTCGCGCCGGTCTCATCGGCCAAGCGCGACAGGTAGCTGATACCGGCACGGTTGACGACGGCGTTGGCGGCGACGGTGGCGGTGATCTCGCGGTGCAGGGCGTGCGCGTCGATCAGCTCGCCGAAGCGGTCGCGCAGCGGTGGAGGGAAGTAACCGTGCAGTTCGCGCCTCAAGTACGGATCGTCGGGGACGTCGGAACCGACGAGCGCGCGTTGCAGATCGAGCTTGGTGAACGCGAGGAGCACGGCAAGCTCGGGCGCAGTGAGTCCCCAACCGGCGGAGTGCCGTTCCTGGAGCGCCTTGGCGTCGGGCAGCCGTTCGAGCGCGCGATCCAGGAGGCCGGTCTGCTCGAGGCGCTCCATCTGGCGCGCGTGGACACCGACGAGGGTGGGCGCTTCGACCGCGGCGATCTCCAGCGCATTCGTCTGCGCCTCGTTGTCGGCGAGCACCAACGCGGCGACGTCGTCGGTCATGGCCGTGAGGAGCGGTACCCGGTCTGCTTCGGCGAGTTGCCCGGCGACGATCGCGGCCCGCAGGAGGATCTTGATGTTGACCTCGTGATCGGAGCAGTCGACCCCGGCGGAGTTGTCGATCGCGTCCGTGTTCACGCGCCCACCGGCTCCGTGCCTGAACGGCGATGGCGTAAGCGCGAACTCGACACGCGCGCGCTGGGTGAGACCCAGGTTCCCGCCCTCCGCGACCACCCTGCACCGCAGTGCGGTCGCGTCTACGCGGATTGCGTCATTGGCACGGTCGCCGACCTCCGCGTGGGCCTCCGTGGTCGCCTTCACGAACGTGCCGATACCCCCACTCCACAGCAGGTCGACCGGCGCGCGGAGGACGGCCGAGATCACTTCGTCGGGGGTGGGCGTCTCGACGTCGAGCGAGAGCACACGCCTCGCCTCCGTGGAGATCGGGAGCGACTTCGCGTCGCGCGGGTACACGCCACCACCGACCGAGATGGCCGCGGGGTCGTAGTCGGCCCACGACGACGTCGGGAGCGTGAACAAGCGAGCGCGTTCGCGGTAGCTCGCCTCGGGATCGGGGTGGGGATCGAGGAACACGTGGCGATGGTCGAAAGCTGCGACCAACTTCAGATGCTGCGAGCGCAACATGCCGTTGCCGAACACGTCGCCCGACATGTCGCCGATACCTACCACGGTGAGCTCGGCCGCGTCCGCGTCGATCCCCATCGCGCGGAAATGCGCGCGCACCGAGGTCCACGCCCCGCGCGACGTGATGCCCATCTCCTTGTGGTCGTAGCCCGAGGATCCCCCCGACGCGAAGGCGTCGCCGAGCCAGTAGCCGTACTCAGCCGCGAGCTCGTTGGCGACGTCGGAAAACGTGGCCGTGCCCTTGTCGGCGGCAACGACGAGATAGGGATCGTCATCGTCGTGGCGCACGACGCCGGGCGGAGGCACGACCGCACCGTCGACGAGGTTGTCGGTGACATCGAGCAGGCCACGCACGAACGTGCGGTAGCACGCGAGCACTTCCTCGCGCAGTGCCGCGGCGTCGGAAGGAGGCTGCTTCACGACGAACCCGCCCTTCGCGCCGACCGGCACGATCACGGCGTTCTTCTCGGTCTGCGCCTTCATGAGCCCGAGCACCTCGGTGCGGAAGTCGTCACGCCGGTCGGACCAGCGCAGGCCGCCGCGCGCGATGTCGCCCCCGCGGAGGTGCACACCCTCGACGCGCGGCGAGTACACCCAGATCTCGTGCCGCGGACGCGGGGCGGGGAGGAAAGAGAGCTTGGTGGGGTCGAGCTTGACGGAGAGAGCTGCCGTCGCGCCGCTCCGGCGCGCGTTGGTGCGCACCGCGGCCCGCACCACCTCGACGAGAGCGCGCAGGATGCGGTCCTCGTCGAGGCTCCGCACCAAGTCGATCTCACGCTCGAGCTCGGCGTCGATCCCCTCGACACGTATGACGCGGTCGGAATCGGAGAGCTCGGGCTCGAAGCGCGCCTCGAACAAGTCGACGATCAGCTTCGCCGGGCGCGGGTTCGCGGCAAGCGCGTCCGCGAACGACGCCTCGGTGAAGCGCATCCCGGCTTGATGCAGATACTTGACGAGTGCGCGGACCACCACCACCTGACGAGCGCTGAGCCCCGCTCGCAGCACGAGGCGGTTGAGTCCGTCGTTCTCGATCTCGCCCGCCCAGACCCCGAGGAACAGCTCGGCAGCACGCACCTGCGCGTCGGGTTCCGCGAGGGGGTCGCCCAACGCGGCGCGCACCCCGAACGAGTAGATCCATTTGGGTGGCGAACCGGCGGGCACGATCGCGTAGGGGCGCTCGTCGACGACGATCACGTCGAGGTGCTCGAGGACGGGCATCACGTCGGACAGCAGGAAGGGCGAGCCCGCGCGGTACAGCCGCAGGCGCGCGACGCCGTCGCCGTTCGCCGCATGGTCGAGGTGGATCGCGAGGTCATCGCCCTGCTCGAGCACCGCGACGTCGGCGACGGCGTCGACCGCGGCGACGTCCGCCTGGTACGCGGGTGGAAAGGCGTTCCTCCACACCCGGAAGGTGTCGAGCCCCCGCTCCTCACCCCGCGCGGCGACGAGCGCGTCGCGCAGGTCGTCGGGCCACGCCCGTGCAAGCGTCGCGAGCTCGGACTCGAGCGCGGCTTCGTCGACCGTTGGCGTCCGCGGCGTCTGCACCACAACGTGCAGCCGCGCGAGCACCGTCTCACTGACCAGCACCGTGAAGTCGATCTCGTTCCCGCGGAACGCACGCTGCAAGGCATCGAGGATCGCGACGCGTACGGGCGTCGTGTACCGGTCGCGCGGCAGGTACACCAGGCAGGTCACGAACCGGCCGAAGTCGTCGCCTCCGACGAAGAGGCGGACCCGGCGCCGATCCCCGAGATGCATGATCCCCATCGCCAGACCGAAGAGGCGATCCGTCGACAGTCGGAACATCTCGTCGCGTGGGATCGTCTCGATGACGTTGGCGAGTGTGCGACCGTCGTGGCTCGTCGGGGGGAAGCCGGCACGGGCCGTCACCTCCTCGGCCTTCCGGCGCACGAAGGGAAGCTCGCTCGTCTGCTCGCTGTAGACCGTGGCCGTGTAGAGCCCGAAGAAGCGCTGCTCGCCCACCACCGCGCCGCGTGCGTCGAAGCGCTTCACGCCGACGAAGTCGAGCGGGACCGCACGGTGCACCGTGGAACGCTCGAGCACCTTCGTGAGCGTGAGGACGTACGGCTCGGCGGCGTTGCCCGGAAGGCCTGATGGCACGCGCCTGCGGACGATGCCGAGGGGGGCGCCACCGGTGTCATCACAGGCACCCACGAACGTGAAGTGGTCGTCGACGAGCCACTCCAGGAACGCGGCCGCCTCGGCAACGTCTCCGGGATCGATCGGCGGTGGTGGCGCGTCGCGGAGCTCGGCCACGAGCTCGAGCGCGCGATCGCGCATGGCCTGCCAATCGTCTACCGCAACGCGCACATCGGCAAGGGCCGACTCGATCGAAGCCGCGAGCGCGTCGAGGACCGCGCGATCGCTCTCGCGATCGATCTCTGCGTGCACGAACGACTCACGGCCGACAACTGGATGGAGCAGCAGGTGGATCTCGTAGCCCGCGCGCGCGAGGAGCGCGCTCACGCTGTCGACGACGAACGGCATGTCGTCGGTGACGATCTCGACGACGGTGTGCGGCGATTGCCATCCCTCGGTTGCCCGTGTCGCGTTGACGACCCGCACCACCTCGGCGCCGGGAGCTCGATGCGCGGCAAGGTCGAGATGCGAGCGTGCAGCTGCCGCGCGGTCTGCTTCCGTGAGGAATGTCAGGTCGGCGGGATCGGCCGACGCGAAGTACACACCTTCGAACGACTCGGCCACGCCGACACCCTACGCAGCCGTGGGACGACCATCCCCCAACCACGACCCCGGGCGCGCCACACTCTCCGCTCGCCGAGGGTCCAAAGCGGCGTGACAGAGGAGCGTGAGTGCCAGGAGAGAACAAGCCGGTCGACCTCACACCGATCGACATGGAGTGCATGCGCTGCGGACAGACCGCGCCGATGCGCTTCTACGGCATCTGCACCGAGTGCCGCGCCCAGCTCCACGACCTGTTCGACCGTGAGGCACGCACCATCGAGGTCGCCGAGTACGAGCCGAAGATGAACGTCACCCCCAACGCCGTCGCCCTCAAGGGCGACTAGTACTCAGCTTCGAGCACAACGCCCTCGCGAGCAAGGGTGTCGATCTCGGCGGAGGTGTAACCGAGCTCGGTGAGCACTTCACGCGAGTGTTCCCCGAGCTTGGGACCCGGGCGGCGGATCGACGGCAGTTCGTCGTCGAACTGTGCGGGGGCGGCCGACAGCACCGCGGTGGGATGTTCCGGGTGGCGCATCACGTAACCGTTCTCGAGCACCGCGGGATCGGCGAGGACTTCGTGCGGCGCGTGAAGCGGTGCGTAGATGCACCGCTCCGCCTGCAGTCGCTCCTCGAGCTCGTCATACGTGAGCGCACCGATCGCACCGCTGATCGCGGCGTTCGCCGCCGCCCACGCCGCGCCGTCCTCGGTCTTCTCCAATGTGTACCGGCCAACGAGATCGTCGAGGCCGAGTGCCCGGCACAAGCGCGGCCAGTACGGCTGCCACTCGACCATCGCCAGAAACACCCACCGCTGATCCTTGGTGAGGTACGGATACGCGAGCGGATTCATCTTGTCGGCCGCCGGGGTGCCGCGTGCGGCTTCCTTACCCGTGGCCGAGGTGTACGCGAGGTCGGGACCGAGAAGCCACGCAGCGCCGTTGAGCAGCGACGTGTCGACGACGACACCTTTCCCCGTGCGGAGCGCCTGCACGACGCCGGCGCAGATACCGCCGGCGAACCAACCACCGGTTGGGATGTCGCCCATCGCGCCGCGCTGGTGCGTCGGGCGCGGGGAATCCGGGTCGGTGAGCAGATAGCCGACGCCGCCTCGGGCCCAGTACGACACGAAGTCGAAGCCACCCGCCTCGGCATCGGGACCACGCTGGCCCTGCCCGTGCCCCTTCGCGTAGACGAGCCTCGGGTTCAGCGCGAAGAGGTCGTCCGGCTCGGTGTGCAGCTTGCGGCGGACGCGGGGGAGCTGGTTGGTGACGTACACGTCGGCCCACCGCACGAGCCGCTCGAACACCGCGCGGCCGTCGGGCACCGTCACGTCGAGCGCGATGCCGCGCTTGTTGCGGTTGACGAGCTCGAAGAGGTAGTCGAAGCCGTCGGCGTCGGGCATGAGCCCGTCGGTGATCACGCGCCGCATCGGGTCGCCGTGGTGGCGCTCGATCTTCACGACCTCCGCGCCCCAGTCCGCGAGCACCGCGACCGCCGACGGCACGAAGCCGTGTTCCGAGAACTCGAGCACCTTGATCCCGGTGAGCGGCTGCGTCATCGGGGCTGACGCTACCTGCTCCCCGATGACGCCCCGAAGGTGGCCGCGCCCCCCTCGATGTGCTGCACTAGGTGGACGCGCCGAGCTGGCTCCGTGCCCGAACGGAGTTGGAGCCCGAGGAAGTCGAGAGGACCCCGATGGCCACGAAGACCATGCAGCCGACCGACCACTACACGATCATCTCCGCCGACACCCACGCCGGCGGCAGCCACGCCCAGTACCGCGAATACCTCGACAAGGCGTACCTCGACGACTTCGACGCGTGGCGCAACAAGTACAAGAACCCCTTCAAGGACCTGCGCGACACCAGCGAGCGCGTGCGCAACTGGGACAGCGAGCGCCGTTGGAACGACGAAGAGCACGACGGCGTCGTCGGCGAGGTGATCTTCCCGAACACCGTGCCGCCGTTCTTCCCGAGCTTCGTACTGTTCGCCGCTCCCCCGCCCCCCGACGAGTACGAGCACCGGCTCGCCGGGGTCCGCGCGCACAACCGTTGGCTGGTCGACTTCTGCGCCGAGTACCCGGAACGGCGCGCCGGCGTCGGCCAGATCTTCCTCAACGACATCGACGACGCGATCGACGACGCGAAGTGGTGCAAGGAGCAGGGGCTGCGCGGCGGCATCCTCCTGCCGAACGTCCCGCCCGACGTGCACTGGGTCAAGCACCTGTACGAGCCCTACTACGACCCGCTCTGGGAGGTGTGCCAGGATCTCGAGATCGTCGTGGCCTGTCACGGCGGCACCGGTAACCCCAGCTACGGCCCGCTCCCGGTGAGCCAACTCCTCTACATCACCGAGACCGGCTTCTACTCGCAGCGTCCGTTCGTGCACACGATTCTCGGCGGCGTGTTCGAACGCTTCCCGAATTTGAAGTTCTCGCTCACCGAGATGGGCTGCGCGTGGATCCCGCAGGTGTGCGCACAGCTCGATCAGGTGCTCGACAACATCCGTTCGAACAAGGCGATCGGTGAGCTCCGCTACACCGACGAGCACGTCCTCCAGAAGAACGCCACGGAATGCGTCGAGCAGAACTTCTGGGTGGGCGCGAGCCAGCCCCGCCCACCCGACGCCGCGGCGCGCATCGCCCTCGGACCCAACCGGTTCATGTGGGGCAGCGACTACCCGCACGACGAGGGCACGCACCCCTTCACGAAGGAGCACCTGCGCCAGGTCTTCGGCGAGACGCCGCCCGACGAGCTCCAGGAGATTCTCGCCGGCAATGCGGCCAAGCTCTACGACTTCGACCTCGACGCGCTCGCGCCCGAGGCGGAGCGCGTGGGGCCAACGGTCGCCGAGATCGCCGAGCCGCTCACCGAGCTCCCCGAGGGTGCAAACCAAGCCCTCCGCCGCTCGATGAGCTGACGAGGACACCGTGCACGAGGACCCGCCGCCGACTGATGCTGCTGACGACGACGCACTCGCGGGCCGAACCGCGAGTCAACTCGCCTACCTCCGGCGACTCGTGTACCGCGCCGATGTCGCGGTACTCACGTCTGACGAGATGTGGCGGTAGCGACGGACTCAGCCGGCGCGGGCGGGCCGCGAGAGGATGCCGGCAAACCACTTGTCGGCGTGCTCGATCCACCGCGTGCTGATCGCGCACGGGTACGCCATGAACGCGTGTGGCATGTCGGGCGCGACGAACAGATCGACCTCGTTCTCCGCCGCAGCCCAGCGCGCCGCGAGCATGAGCGTGTCGTCGAGCAGGTGATCGGCACTCCCGACGGCCATGAGCGCCGGTGGCAGATCGTCGAGATCGGCGAACGCGGGTGAGATCTCGGGCGCTCGCCGATCGTCGTCGGTCATGTCCGGGAGGTAGCACTCCACGAAGAACTTGATCCCTGCCGGATCGAGGATGTCGGGCATGTCGGTGGGTCGCGTACCGCGTTGGCTCGGCGAGCGACCCCAGTCGTACACGCCGAACAAAAGATTCGCACCGTCGACACGATGGGCCGCGCCGAGCTCGTCGCGGATGCGCAGCAACACCGCGGCCGCCATGTAACCACCTGCGGACTCACCACCGATGAGCAACCGCGCGCTGCCGAACGCGTCCTCGCCGTGCTCGAGCAACCAGGCAGCGACGGCAAGCCCGTCGTCGGGCCCCGCCGGGTAGGGGTACTCGGGCGCCATGCGGTAGTCGACCGACACGACCGCCATCGCGAAGCGACGGCAGAACGCCAGGTTGCCGCCATCGCTCATCTCCGGCGCGCCGAGGATCATTCCGCCGCCGTGGAAGTGGAGGTAGACGGCCCGCGCGGGCTGTTGCTCGGGAACGAACACCCGACAGCGCACACCCGCGATGTCACGTTCGACGGCTTCGGGGACAGTCACGAATGTCTGCGTGAACGCCTCCCGCTGCTGCTTGGCGCGTGCGAACTTGTCGAGTGTGGGATCGATCGCGGCGCGGTCGCCGATCATCGCCCGCATCGCTTCCATCCCGTTGACCACCGCGTCGCGTGCCTCCGGACGCATGGCCTCGATCTCGTCACTCCAGAGTTTCATCTGTCCTCCCGTCGACCTGCGAGGGCCCAAACGTTATGGTGCGCGGCATGGAACCTCTCCTGGACGGACGGATCGCTGTCATCACCGGCGCGGCGCACGGGATCGGCAGGGCAACCGCCGACCTGTTCTCGGAGCACGGAGCGACGGTGGTGATCGCCGACATCGACGAGCCCGCCGCATCGGCGACGGCGGATGCCATCGTCGCCACCGGCGGGAACGCGGATGCGCTCACCACCGACGTGCGCGTGGACGCCGACGTCGACCGGCTCCGCGACCATGTGCTCGGGACCCATGGCCGGATCGACGTGCTCGTCAACAACGTCGGGCACTATCTGCGCGTCAGGCCGTTCGACCAGAGCGAACCCGAGATGTGGCAGAACCTGTACGAGATCAACCTGCTCCACGTGTTCCGGGTCACCCACGCGTTCCTGCCGTCGATGCTCGAGCAGCAGAGTGGCGCGATCGTGAACGTGTCGTCGGTCGAAGGCGCCCGCGGCTACCCGCCCGATCCCGTGTACGGCGCGTTCAAGGCCGCGGTGATCCACTTCACCAAGTGTCTTGCGGTCGACGTTGCCGGGCGAGGAGTGCGGGTCAACTGCATCGGCCCCGACCTCACGCAATCGCAACAGGTCGACTACGAGCAGCTCGACACCGGGGGCAGGAACCTGTGGCCGATCTGGGCACCGTTGGGCCGACGGGGTGAGCCCGAAGACCAGGCGCGGGCGATCCTGTTCCTCGCCAGCAACCTGTCGGAGTTCATCGTGGGCCAGACGCTGTTGACCGACGGCGGGAGCGGCGCGGCCGGCGGTTGGTTCCGGACGGAACGGCGCGAAGACCGTCGCTGGACGAACCGCCCGATCGATCCCTGACCGCGTAGAAATTCGCTGGACAGGGCGGGCGGGCTCTGATGGGCTGGGAGTTCACGGTTGCGAGAGGACACATGTGGGCATGGTGATGGTGTTCCGTGCCCGGGCAATCACGGCCCGGACGGTCGCACGGTAGAAATCTCGGACAACACTTCCTCGAAAGCGCTGCGCTCGCGGGCCGTCTCGCGCGTGAAGCGGGAATCGCACCCTCGGATCACGTCGTCGAGTTCGGCGCCGGGTCCGGGGCGCTCACCGCGGCACTCGTGGACTGTGGCGCGCGCGTCTTCGCCGTGGAAGTCGACCGGTCTCTCGTCGCGCGCCTGGTTCAGCGTTTTGGCGACGCGAGCGCCGTCACCGTCTTCGAGTGCGACGCGATCGAGTTCCCGCTCCCGTCGACCCCGTTCCGTGTCTTCGCCAACCCGCCGTTCAACCGCACTGCCGCGATTCTGCACCGACTGCTCGACGATCCGGCCGGCGGACTCGTTCGCGCCGATCTCGTCGTCCAGTGGCAGGTCGCCCGAGCCCGCGCGCAAGCTGGGGCGCAGGTCCCCCTCGACCTCGTCGGGGCGTCGTGGGGACCGTGGTGGGTCTTCCGCCGTGCGCGCCGCCTTCCCGCCAAGCTGTTCCGGCCCGCGCCGTCCGTCGACGCCGCACTGCTGACCGTTACCCGGCGCGAGGCAGGCCTCCTGCCGGTCGAAGTCGCGCCGCAGTTCATGGACTTCGTCCGTGATCGATTCGCAGCAGCCCCGCCGCAGCGCGGGGTCGACGACTGGGTACGCCGGTTCACTGCGCGATGACGGTGACGGCCGCGCGCACGCCGACTAACCCTGGGACCGTCGAGAGGCACTATGAAGCGTGGCTCCGGGTGTCGATGACGGCGTGGGTGATGAGCAACTCGTCGCCTGCGCGCGCCAAGGGGACCGCGCTGCGTTCGGCCGGTTGCTGACCCGGCATTGGGACGCGGCATCGGGAGTGTGCCTTCGGCTCCTCGCAGGCAATCACGACGCGATGGAGGACGTACTCCAAGAGACTGCCGTTGTCGCGCTGGTGAGCCTCGACCGGCTGCGGGAGCCCGACCGGTTCGGCGCGTGGCTGTGCGGAATCGCGCTCAACGTCGCGCGGCGCCGGATGCGCGACGCGCGCCGCGAGCACCCCGTGTCGGTGTTGTCGGACGAAATCATCGACGGCGGCCCGGGACCTGCCGAACACGCCGAGTCGGCTTACCTCGGGCGTCAGGTGCGAGATGCGATCGCGCACCTGCCGAACGGGCAACGCGACGCGGTGTTGCTCTTCTACTTGCAAGGCTTGACCCATCGCGAGGTCGCCGACGAGCTCGACATCTCCATCAACGCGGTCAAGGCGCGACTGCACCAGGCGCGGGAATCACTCGGGCCGGCGTTGGCGCCGTTCCACGGACGGAAGGAAGCGATCATGACCACTGGACCCGAATGGATCGACGTGCAGATCAGCGACGTCCGGCGAGGCGAGGACGACCAGCAGCGTGCGCCCGTGGGCAAGCCTCACGTGGTGGTCTTGACGGACACCGCGAGCGATCGGCACCTGCCGATCTGGATCGGCGGGTTCGAAGCAACCGCCCTCGCCACGACCCTCGACAGCGTCGAGATGCCTCGACCCCAGACCTATCAATTCGCGGCCAACCTCCTGAGCGCGACGGGCTGGCGCACGCAGGAGGTCCGGGTCACCGACCTCGCCGTCGGTACCTTCTACTCCCAGGTCGTCCTCGAGCGCTCCGGAGAGACACTCATGATCGACGCACGGCCGAGCGACGCGCTCAACCTCGCCGTGTTGGCCGACGTACCGATCCGAGTCGACACCACGCTCTTCGACAATCCCGCGGCAACCCGCTACACGGAGTGGCGCAGCTACCCCTCGAACGCGGCTCAGCTCGCTGAAGAAGTCCGCCAGACCAACCAAGCTGTCGCTCAGTGGCTCCAGTCGCTCAGTCAAGACGCCGACGACCCCGACGCCGACTAAACGGCGGTTACCCGATCGCGCCGAGGTTGCGCGCAGCGCGTTTGACCCACTCACCGCGGACGACAGGACCGAGCTGGGAGGTAACCCCGGGATCTGCGACCTCGAGGTCGACACGTCGGTGCTGACTCCCGCAGAGTGTGCCGAATTGATCCGCCGTCGACTCCAGGACGGACCGCCCCCAACCGCATTCCGGCAACTCGCGAGTTTGCGAGCGCGGTAGGTTCATCGCTTCATGGATTTCGAGGTCGTGTTCCTCGATGATGGGGGCGTCCTGAACGACAACCGGCGTCGCGCCGCAGAGTGGCAGCGCCTGATCGGAGAATTCTTCGTACCGCGGTTGGGCGGCACACCCGCCGGGTGGGCCGCGGCGAACCTCGAGCGCGTACCGCCCCTGTGGGACGAGTACTTCCTCCCGCCACTCGATGGCGAGGACTACCGGTCCCGGTACGACGCGTATCTCGGGCGATGGCTCGAGGTGATGTGCGAAGAGGTTGGACTCGCGCCACCGCACAACGCGATCGAGCTGGCCTGGGAGGCAACGTTGTTCGTCACGACATCGGTTCGCAGCGCGATCCCCGGATCGGCCGATGCAGTGCGCGCCCTTGCGGACACGGGCTTGGCGCTGCACACCGCGTCGGGTGAGGCTTCCTGGGAGCTGGAGGGGTACCTCACCGCGATGGGGATCCGCGAGCACTTCGAGTTGCTCTTCGGCCCCGACCTCGTCGGACACCTGAAGTGGTCCGGACCCGAGTACTACCGCGCCCTTCTCGACGCCGCGGGCGTCGACCCCGCAGTCGCCCTCGTCATCGACGACGACCCGGAGAAGGCCGGGTGGGCTCGTCAATCCGGCGCGGCGGCATGTGTCGTCGGACCGCGCGGCGAGTGGGCCGACCTCACCGAGGCCGTGGGATCGCTATTGGCACGCGAGCCGCGGAGACCGCGATAGCGTCGCCTTCTCGATTCGAGTCGAAGGGAGGTCCACTCGTGTTCACCATCCGGGTGCCCTCCTTCGTCGCTGCCTGACCGTCCTTCGGGAGCGACCACGGGGCACCCCACGAACCTGGGAGTGCCCGTGTCAGAACCAAGTGCCCCTGCTCTCCGTGACGTCGATCTCCTCGCGATCGAGAACGACGTCGTGTGCCCCTTCGACGAGCGCGGTCGGAGAGTCGGCAACTACGGCTTGGGCATCGCCGTCGCTCGCGACGGCTACCTCGTCGTCCTCGGAAGCGATGTTCCGGATGCTCTTGCCACCGAACTCGAGGCGGCGGTCGCCGACACACCGCCTGCGTTCGATCCCACCACCGCGCCCCGCGTGCTCGACGGCTGCCGACGACTCCTCGAACAGTCCGGCGGTCCGGTTCAGCAGTCGGGACCGAACCCGAGCTACCTGATACCGCCCGACACGAGGTTCTCGTCCGGCGCCGAGATCATCCGGTCCGACGATGGCAACGCCGATGAACTGGTGCGCAGCCTCCGTGGCGCGAACCCGCAGCCCGGCGGGTGGACGGCCACCGAGTGGGACGATCTGCTCGACGGCACCCTCGGACCATGGGCGATGGCCATGGTCGACGGCCGGGTGGTGTCGATCTGCCACACACCGAGGCACCTCACGGAACGCGGCGCCGAGTGCGGCGTGTGGACACATCCCGACTTCCGGGGCCGGCGTCACGCTCCTGCAGTCACGGCAGCATGGGCATCGGTGCTCGCGCCGACGGGCCGCCATCTCTTCTACAGCACCGAGGCCGACAACCGTTCCTCGCAGCGCGTCGCGGCACGGCTCGGACTCCGTGTCATCGGATGGTCCTGGACCCTGGCCCGGGACTGAGGACTGACGCGTCTGACGTCTGACTCGTGCCGCGAGTCAAACGGTAGGGTTGACGTGATGCGAACCACCTTCTGACGCGGGCGCGCCCGATCGCCGCCTGTCGTCTCGACGTGTCCTGGACGCGTTCGAGACGACAAGGAGTTGGTCGTGTCCGGTCAGCACAACTGGTCAGCGAGCCCACCTCACGGCTTCGACGAAACCGCCGAGACTCGTCGACTTTTGCGCTCGCGCCCCCCTGCCGAAGCGCGCTCGTGGGTCGAAGCAGTCATGGGCGGAGCAGTCATCAGAACACGCGCGCTGCGCGGAGGGATGTCGTCGGCAGTCCACGAGATCGCCGTGCAGCTGACGGGCGGTGCGGTCACGCAAGTCGTTCTGCGTCGCTACGTCCGGCCCGAAGTCAACCTCGAAGAGCCCGACATTGCGGAACGCGAGCAACACGCGCTCCAGCTCACCGAAGCGACGGACATACCGACGCCTCGCTTGTTGGGCTGCGATCCGACCGGGACCGATGCGGGCGTGCCGTCGCTGCTGATGTCGCGGCTCCCCGGACGTCTCGTGTGGTCACCGACGCACATGGAAGTTTGGCTGCGCCGGCTCGCCGCGGTGCTCGCGCCCATCCACGCGACGCCGCTGCCAGCCCAACACGGGATCCGGCCCTTCGCGCCGTACGAACCGGAGCGATGGGACCCTCCACCATGGCTGCGCCGCCCGTCACTCTGGAGTCGAGCCGTCGATATCTTCCACGGGCCCGTCCTCGACGCCCCCAATGTCTTCATCCACCGCGACTATCACCCCGGCAACGTCTTGTGGCGCCGGGGCCGGGTCGCCGGTGTCGTCGACTGGCAAGCCGCGAGCATCGGTCCCGCGTCGATCGACGTCGGCTTCTGCCGGTTGAATCTTCTCCGGCGCTTCGACTTCCAAGTCGCGGCACGCTTCACCGACCTGTGCGAAGACCTCACTCATACCCGCTATCACCCGTGGGCCGAGGTCGTGCTCCTCGTCGACGTGCTCGACAGCGGTCACGACACGCCACCTCGCGACCAGGAGACCCTCGAAGGCATGCTCGCCCGGGCACTCGCCGAGCTCACCGGAACGCCGAGGTGAGATCACAGCAGTGCTACGAGATGAGCGGGAAGCGGGAATGCAACGCTCCGAGCGCAGCGCGTTCAGGATCCCTGAGCGGCCGTCGTCCCGTACCGCAGGCAAGGAGGTCGTCGTCGGTCCACCGAAGCGAGGACGGCAGGTCGGCGTCGAGCAGGTCGAGAAGGATCGGTCGACACACCGCTGCTGCTGACTGTGTCGTCGATGGCGGCGAGGTCAGCGTGATACTGACGTCGAGGCCGTGCGCGGCGACGCCGACGACCCGTGTCGCGATGTAGTCGCGCAAGAGCATCGGTCCGACTGCGGGTACGTCGATGACTCGGTCGAGGTCTTCGCCGCGAAGGCGGTCGATCACATCGAACTGTGTGCGCGCGAGGCGCTCCACTGCTTCCACGCCTGAGGCGCACTCGGCCGCCGCCAGCTGAGCGCGTTCGACGTTCTGTTGGCCGTAAGCGGAGGACGCGCGCTCGACGCGCCGGTAGTACTCGGACGCCGCCTTTGGGATGCCGGATCCGCGGGGCCACCTCACGGGAAGCCGGGTCGTGATGTCGACGTGCACCACGAGCTCCTTGAGTGTCCACGGTGGACAGTTCGTGACGCGCGCAAAATCGCGGTCGAGCACTCTGGCGAGTGCAGCCACGAACGCCGAGAGCTCCGCATCGAGCGCGACGACGACATCGGTCTCCACGATGCGTCCCGCGTGCCGTCAGGCGACGGTGATCGCTTGGTCGAGGTAGACGGCTTGGATCGCGTTGAGGAGTTCGATGCCCTCGTTCATCGGCCGTTGGAACGCCTTGCGCCCACTGATCAGCCCGGTTCCGCCGGCTCGTTTGTTGATAACCGCAGTGCGGACCGCGTCGGCGAGGTCGCTGCTCCCCTTGGATTCGCCGCCCGAGTTGATGAGGCTGACGCGTCCCATGTAGCAGTTCGCGACCTGCCACCTGGTGAGGTCGATCGGATGGTCGGTGGTGAGCTCGTCGTAGACCAGTGGGGACGTCTTGCCGAAACCGAGCGCGGTGTAGCCACCGTTGTTCTCGGGTTGCTTCTGCTTGATGATGTCGGCCTCGATGGTCACGCCGATGTGGTTCGCCTGGCCGGTGAGGTCCGCGGCCGCGTGGTAGTCGACCCCCTCCGTCTTGAATGCCGGGTTGCGGAGGTAACACCACAAGACCGTGAACATGCCGAGCTCATGGGCCCGGGCGAATGCCTCGGTGACCTCTTGCAGCTGGCGTGTCGATTCCTCGGATCCGAAATAGATCGTGGCGCCAACCCCGGCCGCACCGAGATCGAGAGCCTGCTCCGGTGATCCGAACATCACCTGGTCGAACCGGTTCGGATAGGTCAAGAGCTCGTTGTGATTGAGCTTCACGATGAAGGGAATCCGGTGCGCGTACCGCCGCGACACCGAACCGAGCACACCAAAGGTGGTGGCGACCGCGTTACAGCCGCCCTCGACGGCAAGCTCCACGATGTTGCGCGGATCGAGATAGCGGGGGTTCGGCGCGAACGACGCTGCGGCGGAATGCTCGATGCCTTGATCCACCGGCAGGATCGAGACGTACCCGGTGCTTCCCAGTCGTCCGTGATCGAACACGGCTTGCAAGTTGCGCAAGACCTGGGCCGGCCGGTCGGATTCTGCCCACACTCGTTCGACATAGTCGGGACCGGGAAGGGTCAGATCCTCTTTGGGGATGCCCTTGGACTCATGGGCAAGCAAGGACTCGGTCTCGTCGCCAAGGAGGCTCTGCACATCCATCGCTCGAACTCCTCCCGGCCGGCGAACACGGAACCAAGCAGGTCCCGAGAGGCTCACGGTACCCCCGTAGGAGGGCCTCGATGATCCGCACTTGACATTGGTTCCTACGATCAGACGGTGAGCTCGTTCGCCGCGGTACGCGCGGTCGTGTTCGACTACTACTTCACGCTCGCGGATCCCGTGCCGCCCCGTGACCGCACCATCGATGCGATGCTCGGTCGACTCTTTCCGAGCATGACGCGCGTCGAGTTCGACCAGCGCCGCGCCGAGTACAACGCTCGCCACCCATCCGATGTGCCCTCACCGATCTACGACGGGCCGGCACCCGCGTTCCGCAGCTTCCGGGACCGGTGGACCGAATATGGCGACGCGCTCTTCGCTTCGCTCGGTGTCAACGATGCCGGCACCCACTGGGCAGACGCGCGCGCGGCCGCACACGCAACCGCGCCCCTCTACCCCGGCACCCATGCGGTGCTCGCCGAGCTCCGCAGCCGAGGATTGCGTCTCGGCGTGGCCTCCGACGCCGACCGCGACTTCCTCGACGCCAACCAGGCACGCCACGCGCTCGAGTTCGACGCCGTGGTCGCCAGCGACGACATCGGGTGTTACAAGCCGCATCGCTCGATGTTCGACGCAATCTGTGACGCGCTCTCGCTCCAGCCGGCCGAGAGCGTCTACGTGGGCGACGGACCCGAAACCGACGTCGAAGGCGCGCGCCGCTCCGGACTGCGCGCGGTATGGATCGAACGCGGCCACGTCACCTGGCCGGCCACGCTCGATGCGCCACCGCACACGATCCACTCGCTCGACCAGCTCCCCCGACTCCTCAATCGTCCAGGACCGCCAGCGAGCTCCTGATCACGACGAGGTCACGAGCAGTCCAGACGACCTCGTGCACCAACGACGCAGCGTCCAACCAGTGGGTCAGATCCACCAGGCGGTCCGGCAGGTCGTAGTCCACCGACAGCGGAGTCACCGCGTCAGCCGGATCCTCGGGAACGACGACATCACCCATGACGAACACGCCGTTCGGAGCAAGCAGGCCCGCGACCCGGCGAAACAGCTCCTGTTTGCGCGAGCCGTCCAAGTGATGGATCGCAAGCGCCGAGACCACGACATCGAACGGGCCCGCAGGTAGCTGCTCGAGGAGGTCACCGACGATCGCACGTTCGACACACGCCGCCGGGATCCGCGCGACCGCGTGAGCGAGCATGCCGGCGCTCTCGTCGAGGAGCACCAATGACGCATCCGCGTGATACGCCGCCACCGCGCACGCGGTCTCTCCGGTGCCCGAACCAAGGTCGAGGATCCGCCTCGCGACCGGGCCGGCCGTGGCTCCCGCCACGACGCGCTGCAACTCGTCGTAGCCGGGGACCTCGCCGCGGATCATCTCGAGATACGAGTCCGGCGAGAAATGGAACTGGCTCACCGCGGCCGTTCGCCCTCACGAGTGTCCGACAACGCGAACTTCGCATCCCCACGAATGAACCAGGCGTCCTCCGAAGACCGCACCCCGCTCATCCTTTCGAGCCGTCGATCGCCGCCTGTTGGTGACTGCTTCAATTGTCCCAGGCGCGGGTGGTCTTGCGGCGAACGATTTATCGCGCGGATCATCGGACGGTGAACTGCGCCGGATTCCTGGACGACGACGAGTTGGTGACCGCACTGTGGGCGCGGACTCGTTTCTTCACCCACGCCGCGGCGCTCTCCGTCGCCGATGCCGAGCAGGTCGTCGCCGTCGGTGAAGAACGCGTGGTTGCCAGCCACTTCCCGCTCGGCGCGTACGCAGCGCGAGAGGTGTTGCGCCTTGGCGGCAACCTCATCGACGCCATGGTTGCGTCGGTAGCCATCGATTGCGTCGTTTCGCCGGGCGCGAGCACACTCGCGGGCGGCCTGGGGATGCTGTTCTTCGACGCCGCCTCCGGGCAAACGCACGTGCTCGACGCCGGTCTCGATGTGCCATCGGCGTTCGAGCTTCCCGGCGGTGACGCGTGGCGGGCGTTGTCGGAGACCGGCGCGGCGGTCCTGGTCCCCGGCGTCCTGCCGGGTCTCGAAGACGCGTGGCTGCGGTTCGGGACGCTGCCGTGGGACGTCCTGTGGGAGCCGGCGCGGCGACTCGCCGCTGACGGGTTCCCGATGTATTTCACGTACTCGTTCAATCTGGCGCGCCGCGGCGACACAATCCTCGCCCGCCCCGAGGGACGAGCAATCTTCGCGCCCGGCGGTGAGCTCGTGGAACAAGGAGCGACGTTCCGACAGCCCGCGCTCGCCGAGACCATCGACGCCATCATCGCCGAACGATCCCGCGCGCTCACCGGCACCAGCGGATGGGCACGGCGATTCGCCACCGCGGTCGCCGCCGCGGGAGGAACACTCAGCGTCGAGGACCTCCACCACTACACAACACGCTGGGGCGACCCGATTTCCGGAACGTTCCTCGATCACGAGATCATCGTCAGCCCGCTGCCGTCGTTCTACGGGTCACAACTCCTCGTCGCGCTCGGTCTCTGCGAAGCCGCCAACATCAGCGACCTTCCCACCGACAGCGCCGACGCACTCCTGCTCGAGATCCGCGCCGTCGACGCGGCCGAAGCCGTCGTTCCAGTGTTCGACCCGTCGAACGCCACTCCAGAGCAGCTCGACGAGTACCAGCGTGTCCTCACCGCGGCTCGAAGCGGTGAGCTCGCGCACGCGTTCGGTCTTCACAGCACCCAACGGCCCCACCTCGGATCGCACGACTTCTGCGCGATCGACGCCGAAGGAAACGCGGTTGTCGCCATGCATTCAATCGGCTCCGACAGTTGGGGCCCCGCCATCTTCGTCGACGGCATCGTCGCGAACGGAGCCGCAGCACAGCTCCTCGACCATCCAGCGCGGCCCCGCGCGCGGCTTCCGGGCGGCGGAACGATGTGTCTCGTGCGGCACGACGACAAGATCGTGCTCGCCACCGACGCGCTCGGCACGGGCATCGTCGAATGTCACCTGCAAACCCTCGTCGACGTCATCGGCCGGGGCCTCGACCTCGCCGACGCCGATCGCCAACCACGCTTCGGAGCCCGTGAACTCGACCCCGCAACCGGAGACACAACCACGACTCGCCAGGTCGAACCGGGCTTCCCGGCCGAACGTCTCGACATCATCGCGGCGGCAATCGGCTATCCACTGCACGAGGTCCCGCGAGCAGGACAAGGCTTCTGGACCGTCGCGCGACGAACCACCGAAGACGCGTTGCAAGGAATGTGCGACCACAGGCTCCTCGGAACCGCATTTGTCGACTGACGTGTCGCAAGGGGAGAAACGCCCTGCGGGCCGAGCCATGGTCCCGACATACTTCCGTTGTGATCGTTCGCTTCACCAAGGGCCACGCCGACAAGCCAGACATCCTGGCTTGCACACGCGACGACGGCACCGTCACTTGGACACGCGAACGTCCGGGGTTCGTCGCGCACGACCTCATGCACTACGCAGTCGAGACAACACTCAACGAGCAGTTCGGCTTCTTCGGCGTTATCGCGAACGGCCGGAACTTCAACGAGTTCGGACGCGATTCACAGACGGGCGATCGCTACGCCAAGCCTGGTGAAGAACGAGTCCCCGTCGAACACGTTGTCAACCTGCTGAGCCAGGAACGCGCCGGAACCCTCCGCCCCGATGATTTCGACGACGCGATCGCGCTCGCCTGCCCGGAGGCGGCCAAGTTCCTCACCACCGAGCGCCGGGACGCACTGCGCGGTCGCGTGCATGAACTCATCAACTCCTGGAACGCCTTACCCATCGGCGCGGCGCTGACGCTCGAGTTTCCCACCCCCACGGACAGGCCCCAACCTTCACTTCCACCTCACGAGTTCTCCCGACCCGACAATTGAAGCGCGACACCGGGCTGCGAGGATTAGAACTCTGAGGGTGATCGAACGCGTCCAGACCGAGCGCATGACGCTGCGGCCCATCACATTGGACGACGCCGACGTCGACGAGTTGGTCGCGCTCGACAGCGATCCTGAGGTAATGCGCTACCTCAGCGGCGGGAAGCCAACGCCGCGCGACCAGGTGGTTGAAATCATTCGTCAGAGCATCGATGGTCGCTGGATGGCCTTCGATCGATCGGTCGGCGAGTTCGTCGGCTGGTTCGGGCTCGTCCCTACCGCCACCGCCGAATACGCGGTCGGCTACCGCCTACGAGTTGAAGCGTGGGGCAAGGGCCTTGCCACCGAGGGCACCCGTGCCCTCATCGAGATGGCCTTCTCCGAACTCGGCGCTCGCCGGGTCTGGGCAGAGACCATGGCGGTGAACAGTCGGTCTCGCCGCGTCATGGAACGATGCGGCTTGCGGTACGTCCGCACGTTCCATCTCGAGTGGGAGGACCCGATCGAGGGCAGCGAACTCGGCGAAGTCGAGTACGAGCTGGTGAGGCCAGAGTGGGAGCTCAGGACCGACCCGTCATTCTCCCGCGACACGCGCGGGTCGAGGCACTGACACCAGCGCGGTGCTGCGCGTTACGGCCCGGCGCTACTTCACTCGCCGCGGCAAGCGTCGAGCGGCTTCGGAGTCGATCCAGGGAATGCCGACATTCCAGCGATTGCCCTCGGAGTTCTGCACGGTGAACCTGTGGTTGCTCGTAAATGTGTCTTCGACCGGAAGGAGAACTTCAGCGCCGGCAGCGAGCGCTCGGTCGTAGTACCGGTCGACTGCGTCGGCATCGTCGGCTGTGAGGGCGACTGCGATTGGACCGGTTTCTGGAAGCCTGGGCGGCGCCTCTTCTCTGCTCGCGATGTTGATGGCACCGGTCCCCCAGACGAGTTGCGCGTGTGCGACAGCGCCATCCGGCTCTTCGAAGAGTGCGGCGACCTCGAACCCGAGCACATCGGTCAGCCGGCGGATTGCGGCATGGGCGTCGCGATGGCCCAAGTTCGGAGCGACGCTCGGAGCAATCGGACGAGTGTCCATACGGCCCACGTCCTTCCATGGCGGCAAACAACGAGACGCGACGGTAGCTGACCCGCGCAGCGGAGCAACCTGCAATCCACGAAACAACCGCCTGAGTCATCACACACACGACCGTGACGAGTGCGAGACTCACCGCCGCTGACGAACGGAGGTGGAGTGCTCGAAGCGGGACTGTGGGCGGGGCTGGGCCAGTCGGCGCTGATCGTCGGCGCGCTGCTGGTCGCGCGCTTCCGGAAGCTCACCGAGCCGCGCTGGCTCGGGCTCGTGATGGCGTTCGGCGCCGGTGCCCTCATCAGCGCGGTCACCACCGACCTGGTCGTCGAGGCGTACCACGAAGCCGGCCGCGCCGCTACGGGGGTCGGCCTCCTCATCGGTGCGGTGGGCTACTACGCACTCACGGAGTGGCTGAACCGGCGCGCCGAGCGGGAGGACCCCGAGCAACCGGTCGAGGAGGCCGCCGCAACGGGGCTCGAGCAGCTTCCGGCTGCCGCGGACGCGCGCGCCGCTCGCAACCTCACGGTCGGGATGGTGCTCGACGGTATCCCCGAGTCGGTGGCGATCGGGCTCACCTTGCTCGGAGGCGGCAACGTTTCGGTCGCGCTGGTCGGAGCGGTGTTCCTGTCCAACCTCCCCGAGGCGATCGGCGTTGCCGCGGCACTGCTCGCCGGTCGCATCCCGCTCTCGCGTGTGCTCCTGAGGTTCGCGGCGATCGTCGCTGTCGGCATGATCGCCGGCGCGGTCGGTTACGGGGTGCTCAACGAGACGGACGCCGACGCGATCGCGATCATCCAGTCGATCGCGGCTGGCGCGATGATCGTGGTCGTCGTCAACGAGATGGTTCCGATCGCGGTGCGCGGCGCGCAACGGCGCGCGGGGCTCGCAGCGGCCGCCGGCTTCGCGGTCGCCGCGTTCCTCGCGACATTGAACGCGTAGCTGATCATGGGGAACAAGGTGACATCACCGGATGCAGTCGCAGCGTGGGAACGGCTCGGTGAATACCGAGTGTTGGCCGGCCATCGGATCTTCACGGTGGCGGCACCACCGCTCGGTGCAGAAACACTCGAGCCGCTGTTGGTGCTGCACGGGTTCCCTACGTCGTCGTTCGACTTCCGCGCAGTGCTCGACGCCCTCCGTCGCAACCGCCGCGTCGTCCTGCTCGACATGCTGGGATACGGATTGTCCGACAAGCCGGACATCGCGTACACCATCTCCTTGCAGGCCGACATCGTCGGTGCGTTCACGTCCGAGCTCGACCTCACCACGCTCGCGCTCCTGACGCACGACATGGGAGACACCGTCGGCGGCGAACTCCTGGCGCGTCAGATGGACGGCTCGTGGCCCGCAGAAGTGACCCGGCGCGTCCTCACGAACGGCAGCATCTACATCGAGATGGCGCACCTGAGCGCGGGGCAGCAGTTGCTGCTCAGCCTGCCCGACGAGCGGCTGACCGCCGACGGGCTGATCGACGGCAGCGCAGTCAAGGCGGGAGTCGCCGCGACGTTCAGCCCGAGGTCGAACGTCGCCGACGAGGAGCTCACGGCGCTCGGAGAGCTGGTCGCTCACGACGACGGGCACCTGATGCTGCCCCGACTGATCCGCTACATCGAAGAACGCAGGCGACACGAAGCGCGCTTCACGGGAGCGATCGAGGCACACCCTTCCGCGCTGGGCATCGTGTGGGGACGCGACGATCCCATCGCGGTCGCCTCGATGGTCGACCGTCTCCACACCGCGCGTGCCGACGCCAGCGTGTCGATGCTCGACGGTGTGGGCCACTACCCGATGATCGAGTCACCCGCGCGCTTCGTGACCGCAGTGGATCTCACCCTGGGCCAGGACTAGGACGAACGCGCCAGGCGAGCGATGCCGAGCTCGGCGGCAAGCTCGTCGAGCTCCGCGAGCACGACGTCGGGGACGGGCACGCCGTTGGCTTCGCGGTCGCGGCGGCACTCCGCCTCGCGGTCGCCCGGCACGAGCACGCGCTCCGCACCTTCCATCGGCTCAGAGCTGCGCAGCGCGTCGAGCATCGCGTTGAGGTCGCGCCGGAACGTAGCCGGTTCGGCGAAGGCGTCGATGCGCAGCGCCACAAAGGTGTGCGCGGCCTGCGTCGTATGCACCGGCAGCAGCTTGCTCCAGCCGGTGCCGGTGAGGATGCCGGTGAGCACGTCGACGGCGGTGGAGAGCGCGTAACCCTTGTGCGACGAGCCGGCCGGTGTGCCGCCGAGCGGGGTGAGCCCGCCTTCCTCGATGACGACAGCGGGATCGAGGGTCGGCGCGCCCGCGCCGTCGACCGCCCAACCCGGTTGCAGCGATCCCTGCGTTCGGAGCGCGTGTTCGATCCGACCGAACGCAACCGTGCTGGTGCTGACATCACAGACGAACGGACGGTCGTCGCCGGTTGGCGCGGCGACGGCGATGGGGTTGGTGCCGAGCATCCGTTCCCGGCCGAACGTGGGCACGACCCACGGTGACGCGTTGGTCGTGACGATGCCGATCATCCCTGCGTTCGCGATGCGCAACGCGTACAGCGACGCCGCGCCGAAGTGCCGGCCCTCCCGTACCGCGATCGCGCCGATGCCGGCGTCGCGTGCCTTCGCGATCGCGAGATCGGTCGCGCGCGTCGAGGTGACCGGGCCGAGAGCGCCGTGCCCGTCGACGAGCGCGGTGGCGACCGATTCGCGGATCACTTCGAAGGGCGCGCTCGCCCTGACGTGACCGGCGCGGAGTCCGGGCACGTAACCGGGATGGCCCACGAGATGGGCGATGCCGTGCGTGTCGAATCCGAGGAGGTCCGCCTCGACGAGCACCGCCGCCGCCGGCCGCGCGTCGCCGGTGGGAACCGCGAACGATTCGAATGCAGCGGCGGCGAAGGCGCGGAGCGACTCCGCCGCTACCGTTGACCCGTCACGGCAGGCCGGCGTGCGGGACGTCGACCCGCATCATGCGGATCACGCCCGTCGCCTTGCCCGCGATCTCGTTCTCGTTCGCACTATCCGCCGAGACGATGAACAGCGTGCAGCCGTCGTCACCACCGAGCGCGCACGCGTAGGTGCCCTGGCCGACATCCACACGGTCCGTGATCTCGCCGCCTTCCCGGACGCGCAGCACGTCGGTTCCGGTTGCGTTCGCGAACCAGATCGCACCTTCGGCGTCGAGCGTGCAGCCGTCGGGTGCGGTGCCCTCGACCTGCGCCCAGGTGCGGCGATTCTCGAGCGTGCCGTCGGAGCAAATGTCGAACGCGGTGTAGCAACGACCGAACGACTCCCCGACGATGAGGGTGCGGCCGTCGGGCGTGATCACACTCCCGTTCGGGAATGCCATGTTTTCGGCAGCCACCTCGACGGTGCCGTCGGGCCGTACGAGCGCGAGCGCGGCATTCTGTGGCGTCCCCCTCGCCCAGATCTCGAAGCCGAAGTTCCCGACGTACGCGTTGCCGTCGGCCGCGACGACCATGTCGTTGCAGCGGCCGGTCGCGATGCCGGAGAGGTCGGCGTGCTCGACGATCGAGCCGTCGTGCTCGACGCGCATCACCAACTTCGCGCGCATCGACACCACGAGGAGCCGGCCGTCGGGCAGCCAGCCGAGGCCGCTCGGGTGGTCGTCGAGCTCGAGCACTGTGTCGCGCTCGCCGTCGACGGTGACCGCGGAGACGCGGTGCTGGTAGAAGTCGGAGTACCACAGCCGGCCGTCGTGCCACCGTGGTCCTTCACCGAAGTCGAGACCAGTGATCAGCGTCTGCAGTTCGGCCATTCCGACACTCCTCTCCCCGAACGGGCCCACCATCATCCCGCATCTAGGGTGACCCGCGGTGAGCCCGGTCCCATGGCGCTGCGTCATCTCGTTCCTCACGGTCATGCTCGTGGTGCTCACCGCTTGCAGCAGCGGCGGCTCACCGGAGGCAAGCAGCAAGCCGTCGACAACACCTGAGTCCGGCACGCAACCGGGGTCTTCCGCTGGTAGTTCGTGCGACACACCGAACGTGACGGTGAGCGGGTCGCCGGGCCAGAGCACATTCGCGACCGACGCCAAGTTCGTGACCGCGCTGGCGTGGGCACCCGACGGGCGGCTCTTCTTCGCCGAGCGCGCCGGCACGATCAAGATCGCGAGCGGAAGCACGGTCAAGGAGTTCACGACCGTCCGCACGGTCACCGGCGAGAAGAGCGGCTCCTACAGCGAACGCGGGCTGCTCGGACTCGCGTTGAGCCCCGACTTCTCGAACGACCATTTCGTGTACGCCTTCTCCTCGCGCGACGACTACTCGACCCAAGTGGTTGCGCGCTTCACCGAGTGCGCGGGTGAGGCTCGCGACGAGACGACGCTCGTGACGTTGCCGTCGGGCGCCGACTGTTGCCACAAGGGAGGGCGCCTCGCGTTCGGGAAGGACGGCAAGCTCTACGTGACCCTCGGCGACGAGCACTCGGTGGCCAAGAACACCGTGGGCAGCACGTCGTCGATCCCGCAGGATCCGAACGACGTCCGCGGGAAGATCCTCCGCTACGAGCCCGACGGGTCGATACCGAGCGACAATCCGTTCGGCGCCGACAGCCCGGTGTGGGCGACGGGCTTCCGGAACCCGTTCGGCATCGCGTTCGACACGGACGGCGGCACGTTCGCCACGTCGAACGGGCCGACGGGCGACGTCGGCGCGCCGCGCACCGGTTACGACCTCGCGTTCCGCGTGGAAGCCGGTGGCCGGTACCAGTGGCCTGCGTGCTACGGCTACTCGCACCTGCTGCCGGGCGCGTCGTCATGCCTCGGCCGCCCCGAACCGGAGTGGAGCAGTGAGGAATCGACGATCGTCCCGACCGGCGCCACATGGGTGGACCACAAGGGCCCCGCCCCGTACGCGGGTCACTTCGTGTTCTGCAGCGCGAGCGGGATGCGCGTGTTCATTCCCGGCTCGCCGCACGCGACGCTGCGCGACGGCCCGAAGGAGTGCCAACTCGACGTGAAGGAAGGGCCCGACCACGCGCTCTACTTCTCGGACGAGACGAAGATCTACCGCCTCGGTGGGGCATGATCACCCACCGGTCGTCAGGCCGTGATGCCGGCGATCGGCATCGTCGCCCAACCAACTTGGAACTCCGACGCCTCGCGCACGAGCTCGGTGTCGTCCACCTCGTATCGCGGGAACCGCGCCAGGAGCTCCTGGATCATCACGACGCCTTCGAGGCGCGCGACATGCGCGCCGATGCACACGTGCACGCCGTGACCGAGTCCGAGGTGACGCTCCATGCGGCGCGTCACGTCGAACCGATCCGGTTCGGCGAACTCGCGCTCGTCGCGGTTCGCGGAGATGAGCATGAGCACGACTCGCTGCCCGGCACGCATGTGCTCGCCGGCAACCTCGGCGTCGTCGAGCAGCGTGCGACCGACGAATTGGAGCGGGAGCTCGTAGCGCAGCATCTCCTCGAAGGCCGCGGTCGCGAGCGCCGGATCGGCGACGATCCCCGCGCGCTGCTCCGGGTTGCGCCACAGCCGGTACGCGCCACCGGCAACGACCTTCGGCAACGTCTCGGTGCCGCCGATGAAGAGCGTGACGAGCTGATCGACGATCTCCGCGTCGTCCAAGGGACCTTGCCCGGAGTCGAACGCGAGCAGCCCATCGACGACGCTGGGCGGATCGCGGCGCGCGGAGTGCCGGCGCGAAGCCACGAAGTCGAGCAGGTAGTTGTCGATGTCTGCTCGTGCAGCCATGCCCTCAGCGCTGATCCCGGGTTGGCCGGGTTCGCGCTGCACGTAGCGGTTCACGAGCGTGACGAGGGAGACGCCGTCGGCCGCCGGGAGGTCGATGACACGCGCCGTGATCGCCGCCGACACCGGCGACGCGTAGTCATGACGGACGTCGAAGCCGTCGCGCTCCGCAAGCTCGTCGAGCCGGGCGACCGCGAGCGCGCGCACGTCGGCTTCGAGCGCGGTAACGGCGCGGGGCCGGAACGGCTCGATCATCGCCTGGCGTAGGCGGGTGTGATGCGGTGGGTCGAGCATCGAGAAGCTCCGCACGGGGCGGTGCAACGCGTGATCGGGCGCGCCGTCGTTGTGGCGCAACAATCGATCACGGTGGAACACCGGGCCCTCGACGATCGAGAAGCGCTCACGATCCGACAGCACCTGCCACACGTCGTCGAAGCGCGGCAACGCCCACGCGTCGTACTCGTCCATCCGGTAGGCGCGGTGGCGGGCGCGAAGGTCGCGGTAGATCGGATACGGGTCGGCCATGACCTCCGGTGAGAAGGGGTCGTACTCCACCGCCGCGTTCATTCGCGCACGGTACCGGCTCCGTGCCCGAACGGCGAGCGGGCCGATAGCCTCCCCCGCACATGGGACTGCGCGAGCGCACGCCACCCACCGCCGAGGAGTACGCCGAGTACCGAACCCGGTTCAGCAACTGGGGTCGCTGGGGCGACGACGACGACTTCGGCACGCTCAACTTCGTAACGCCCGAGGTTCGGCGCGATGCCGCGCGGCTCGTGCGCGAGGGTCGTGTGATCTCCTGCAGCCGCCCGATCGACACGCACTCCGGCCCTGCGAACCCCTACCCGGCACGCCATCTCGTGGCCGTGCGCGACTCGGGCGAGATGGCGGATTTCCTCTCGATGTTCGTGCACGGCTTCGCCGACACCCACCTCGACGCGCTGTGCCATCTCGCGACCTTCGACGGCGGCGTCACGTGGAACGGCAAGCCGCTCGACGGGTACCACATGCCCACCGAGCACACCGGCACGATCGACTTCTGGCGCGACGGCATTGTCACGCGCGGGGTGCTGTACGACATCCCCCGCCTGCGCGGCACCGCCTGCGTGGAGCCCGGCGCGCCGGTGCACGGATGGGAGCTCGCCGACGCGGCCGCCGCGCAGGCCGTGGAGCCGCGCGCGGGCGACGCGGTGCTCATCCGCAGTGGCTACGCGCGCTACTTCGAGACCCATGGCGGGCAACCGTCGTTCCTCTCGCCGGCCGGGGTCCACGCGTCGTGCATCGAGTACCTCTACGAGCACGACGCGTCGATGCTCGTGTGGGACATGCAGGACGCGCCCATCGAGGACCAGGGCATTCCCAACCCGCGCGACATCCGCGTTCCGCTCCACGTGCACGCCGTGGTGATCCCGTACATGGGGATGCCCATCCTCGACAACGCCGACTTCGAGCCGCTCGCCGACGCGTGCGCCGAGCTTGGCCGGTGGGAATTCCAGTTCGTCGTCGCGCCGCTCGTGATCCCACGCGCGACCGGCTCACCGGTGAACCCGCTCGCGATCCTGTGATCGAGCGATGACGGTCACCGGAAGGGTCCGCTTCGGACGCGACGCCGCCGCGGAAGGTGTGCGCGTGTCGGACGGCCACCGAGTCGTGAGAACCGACGCCGAGGGGCGCTTCGCGGTGCCGGACGACGGGCCGTTCGTCTTCGTCATCCGTCCGACCGGTTGGTCCACGCCGCACTGGTACCGACCCGTCACCGAGGAACCCGTCGAGTTCGTGCTGGAAGCGGAGTCGCAGCCCACGCCGTTTCGCTTCGCGCACATCACCGACATCCACGTGACCGCGCACCAGGTGGACGACGACACGCCCGGCGCACGCATGGTCAACCTCACGCCGGCGGCAACACGTTTTTCGCGGGCCTCGACTACAGCCCACCGAGCGCTCGGTTGGCCACGTGGGACGGCGAGGCGCTGTCACTCGAGACGATCGGCGTTCCGGAGGAACCGGCCACGCGTCCCACCACGGACCACCGCGCGTCGTGGTCGCACCGCGTCGCCGGTCGCGTGCAACGCGCGCGTCCACTCGCCTCCGACGGCCTGGTGTATGTCACCGGGTTCGATGACAACCGCGGCATCGGTGTGGTCGAGGCGCTCGACGCGCGCACCGGCGAACTCGCGTGGTCAGCGCCAGTCGCGTCACCCGTGCGGAGCGGATCGGCCATCGGCGTGCACCAGCGCTCGGCGGCCGCTCGTCACCGAGCACGGCGTCGCGGTGGTGCTGTCGGAGCACGGTCTCCGCATGCTCGACCCACCTGACGGCGGCATCCTCTGGAGCCGCATGTTCGACGAAGTCGGCCCGTTCCCGATGGCGTGCTACGGAAAGAAGCCTCACGTCTTGCTGGGTGAACCGGTGCTCATCGGTGGCGTGCTCGCGCTCGCAGGACTCGACGGCCTGCTGCGCCTCGTGGATCCGGCGAATGGCGAGCTTGTCGAGGTCGTCGACACCGGGCTCACCGTCGCGGCACCGCCGGTGGTGCACGACACGTCGGTGATCGTCGTCGGACTCGACGGCACGATGCGCGCGTTCGAGGTTATGGGTGCGTGAGGTGGTGCTCGAGCGCGTCGAGTGCCTCGTCGATGCGCGCGGGGAGCTCGCCGCCCTGGCTCGCCCATGATTCCACGGCAGTGGTGAGCGCGGCGGCGAGCGCAGCGGCGACCGCGCGCACTCGCAGGTTGTCGGGATCAAGTCCTGCCCGCGCTGCGAGCTCGACGGCGAGCAGCTTCTCAGCTTTGCGCGTTTGCTCGTGCATGCGAGCCCGGAGCGCGGGCACCGAGAGAATCAGCTGCGTGCGCGCACGAATCGCGACGGCGTCGGTGAGGTACAGCGGGGCAAGCGTCGACGCGAGTGCGCGCCGCACCGCAACGACGGGCGCCTCGTGCAACGGACGCTCGTGCAGACTCGCGGTGAGGAGCGGGTCGTAGTCGTCTTGGAGCACGACGTCTTCCTTCGTGGGGAAATATCGGAAGAACGTCGCCGGCGACACGCCGGCAGCCGCGGCGAGCTGCTCACACGTCGTGGCGTCGTACCCCTGCTCTGCGAACAGCCGCAGCGCCTCCGCCTGGATCGTCGCGCGCGTCTGCTGCTTCTTGCGCTCGCGCAGCCCCGGTAAGGGCATCTCGGTCACCTGCCCTCCACATCGCGCCGCGAGAACGCGAACGCGCCCGCCGTGCTCGCGACGAGGCCGAGGCCGACGAGGGCGGCGACCGCGGTCCACCGGATGCCGGTGGCCGGGACCGGCGCGAGGTGGTGGAGCACCGACAGGTCGAGCAGCGACGCGTTCGTCGATCCGAGCGCGCCCGCGAGCACGACCAGGATCGACCACGCGCTGAGGCCGTAGGCGACACCCGCCGCGTACCGCGGGATCAGTCCGTGCGCGAGGGTCCCCACACCGAGCACGAGGAGCGCGGGCGCAACGAGGTTGAGGCCCGCGGCGAGGAGCTGCGGGAACGTCGACCCGCCGCCCTGCGCCGTGACGCCGAGCCAGCCCCCGACGCCCGCGGCGAGCCCGGTTGCCAGGAGCGCCCCGGCCGCGATCGCGCACCGGCCCACGAGCCAGGTGGTCCGCGACACGGGTTGCGTGAGCACATGGTCGAGGTGGCCGTCGGCCTCTTGCTCGCGCGTCGCCGCCACGTGTGCCGCGGCGGCGAAGGTCATGACCGACCCGATCATCAAGAACAGCACTGCGAGGTACGTGGCGGAGCCGCCGCCGTGCACGCCGCGGCGCGCGACGGCTTGATCGAGCTGCGTCGAGTTCGACTCGGCGAGCCCCGAGCTCACGACACCGAACACGAAGCCCATGGCGACCACCGCGGCGAGCCAACCGGCGATCAACCCCAGGCCGAGTCGCGCCGCGAGCCCGAAGACGCCGCCGAGCAGACGGGTGCGGCTCCGTGCCGAGTCGCGCGCCGGCAGCAAACCCGCGCCGACGTCGCGCGTGCCGGCAAGCAGCACCGTCACGACCAAGAGGACCGAGAGAAAACCGACGACCGGCACGAGAGCGACCAGGTGGCTCCCCGTCAACGGGCGCAGCTGCTGGATCCACCCGAGCGGAGTGATCCACTCGAGGAAATGCAACGAGTCGGTGCTGTTCGCCACAACGCGCAAGAGGAAGGCAACCCCGAAAATAGAGGCGCCGAGCGCGGCGGCGCGGCGGCGGGTGCCCGCGAGTTGGCTCATCAACGCGCCCACCGCGACGAACAACGCGACCGGGAGCACCATCACCAGAGCGAAGAAAAGACACGCGCCAACCGTGAAGCGTGCGTCGTGGCGCCGCCCCACGGCAACGGTTCCGACCGCGACGACGATCCACAGGACGACGAGTCCGATGCCAAGGCCTCCGAGCGCCGCAACCGTCGCGCGACGTCTCGTGGTCGGACCGGCGACGGTCAGGTCCCACACCCCGGCGTCTTCCTCGCCGCGCAGCAATCGGGTTGCGAGCAGCAAGCCCCAGACCGCACCCGCCAGCGTGAGGATGCCGACCGTCCTCCAGGATGTAAATCCCGCGACCGTGTCGACATTGCGGGCCGGGCCGATGAGCACCGCAAGCCCTCGGTTCCGCCCGAGCGTGTTCGCCAGCCGAACGCGGTCGGCGAACGTCGGGTACGCCGACGTGAAGCCCAGCACCGACCAGAGAACCATCGCGACGAACACTGCGCCCCACAGGAGCGCGCTGCGCGTCGCCCGCCGCGCCGCGAAGCCCATGATCACGCGCTCGGTTCTCGGGGTGCGCATGCGTCAGGCCGTCTGCGCGCCGTAGTGCGCGAGGAACAACTCCTCGAGCGAGGCCTCGTGGCTCAGCAGCTTGACCACGCCAACCGCGCGCAGCGCGTCGAGCAACGGCTCCATGTCCCCGTACACGCGGCACCGAACGTGGTTTCCGACGATCTCGATCGCGTCGACTCGCGGGACGTTCGAGAGATCAGGCGGCGGGCCGGCCAAGATCGCCTCGACCGTCACCGCGGCGAGGCTGCGCATCTCCGCGAGCGTGCGCGTCTCGATCAGGCGGCCCGCGCGCAGGATCGCGACACGATCGCATACCGCTTCGGCTTCGCTGAGGATGTGTGACGACAACAACACGGTCTGCCCCCGGGCTCGCGCGTCGATCACGTGGCGACGGAAGACCTGTTCCATCAGCGGATCGAGACCGCTCGTGGGTTCGTCGAGCATCAGGAGGTCGGCTCGCGTCATCATCGCTGAGATCAGCGCGACCTTCTGGCGGTTGCCCTTCGAGTACGCGCGCACTTTCTTCGAAGGATCGAGCGCGAAGTCCTCGATGAGTTCGTCGCGGTACGCGTCGTCGACGCGACCGTGGAGCCGTCCGAGCAGGTGGAGCGTCTCCGCGCCGGTGAGCGACGGCCAGAGCGCGACGTCACCCGGGACGTACGCGATGTGGCGATGCGCGGCGACCGCGTCGTGAGTGGTATCGAGCCCGAAGATCTCGGCGCGCCCGGCCGTCGGCTTCGCGAGGTTGAGGAGGAGCCGGATCGTCGTGGTCTTGCCCGCGCCGTTCGGCCCGAGATACCCGAGCACCTCGCCACGGCAGACCTCGAGATCGAGCGACGAGAGCGCCTCGACGTTCCCGTACCGCTTGGTGAGCCCGACCGTTCGGATCGCCGTCTCGTCCATGCCCGATCGTCCCTCTCACGAGAGTTACTCTCTAATGAGAGACGCTATCAGAACGGAGGCAGGTCAGGCAACGATGGCGGGATAGACGAGCGCCTTCAGCTGGCTGCGGAAGTCGAAGGTGCCCGACGGCGTGAGCTGGACCATGAAGATCACGAACAGGTCCTGGGACGGATCGACCCAGAAGATCGTGCTCGCGGCGCCGCCCCACCAGAAATCGCCCGCCGAGCCGATCACGCCCGCGGCCACCGGGTCGAGCGTGGTGGCGAAGCCGAGACCGAAGCCGATGCCCTCGAAGCCGACGTCGCCGAGGGTGCCGACCGCGATGTCGGACATGGCGACGCCGCCCGGAAGATGGTTGCGGGTCATGAAGCGGAGCGTTTCGGGGCCGAGCACGCGATGGCCGTCGAGCTCGCCACCGCGGCGCAGCATCTCGCAGAAGCGCGCATAGTCGCCCATGGTGGACACGAGCCCGCCACCGCCCGAGAGCAACGCGCGCGGCTTGCGGTAGATGCTGTCGTCGGGATGGTCGCTGACGGTGAGCGACTTGTCGGGCCGTCGGCCGTGGTTGGCCGTGAAGCGATCGACAGCGTCGTCGGGCACGGTGAACCCGGTGTCGATCATGCCGAGCGGATCGAAGATGTGTTCCTGCAGGAATGCGTCGAAGGGCCGGTCGCCGATGACCTCCACGAGCCGTCCGCACACGTCGGTCGCGAGCGAGTAGTGCCACGCGGTACCGGGATGGAACTTGAGCGGCAGGTCGCCGAGCAGCTTGCCCAGACCCTCCAGGTCTACGTTCTCGCCGCGGATGCCGGTCTCGCCGTACAGCTTGTCGACGGGATGGTTCGGGTCCCAGCCGTACGACAGACCAGCGGTGTGCGTGAGCACGTCGCGCATCTGCACCGGACGGTCGGGCTCGACGAGCTCGAGGCTGCCGTCGCCGCTGACGACGCCGACGCGCTGGTCGCGCCACTCGGGCAGGTAGCGGTGCACCGGATCCGTGAGCCGGAACTTGCCACGCTCGTACAGGCTCATGAGCGCGACGGAGGTGATCGGCTTGGTCATCGAGTAGATCCGCCAGATCGAGTCGTCGGTGACGGGGCGGTCGTCGCCCACCATCAGAGTGCCGAAGTTCCGCTCGTACGCGGTGTGCCCGTGCCGCGACACGAGCACCTGGCAGCCGGCGAGCTTGCCCGGTTCCATGTAGGAACGTTCGAAGTGTTCGGTGATGCGTTCGAGCCGAGCCTCGTCCATCCCCGCAGCAGTGACATCGTCATCGACGTTCATGGTGTTGCCTCTCTCGTCAGGCCGGCTCGAACAGGGGCAGGTTGCGTCCGTCGGACAGCTCCTCCCACGTGACCTGCACGGGCATGCCCACGGTGACCGACTGAGGTGGACAGCCCACCACGTTGGTCATGAGGCGCGGACCCTCAGCGAGCTCGACGAGCGCGACCACATACGGCTCGTCACCGAAGGGTGTGGGCATCGCGGGCTTGTTCTCCACGGTGAACGCGTACACCTCGCCGCGGCCCGACGCGGCGCGCCACTCGAGCGCGTCGCCCAGACAGCCGAGGCACACGTCGCGGGGGAACCACACCGGGGCGTCGCACGCGGTGCACCACTGGATCACGAGTCGCCGGTCGCGCGTCGCGTCCCAGAACGGCGCCGACGTCTCGCTCACTGGCGGTTCGAGGGGGCGAGTGGGCCGCTCGCTCGTCACAACGTTGCCTCCGTTCCCAGCACTGCCGTGGACATACACGACAGCAAGCCGCCGGATCCGTGCGCGATCGCGATCTCGGCGCCGTCGACCTGTCGGTCACCGGCTTCGCCGCGCAGTTGCTTCACCGACTCGGTGATCAGGAACATTCCGTACATCCCAGGGTGCGTGTACGAGAGCCCGCCGCCGTTCGTGTTCATCGGCAGCGAGCCGCCCGGCGCGGTCGCGCCCGTCTCGACGAACGCGCCGCCCTCCCCCTTCGCACAGAACCCGAGGTCCTCGAGGTGCAGCAGCGCGGTGATCGTGAAGCTGTCGTAGCTCATCAACAGGTCGACGTCGTCGGGCTTGATGCCGGCCATGCGAAAGGCGTTGGCGCCGGACACCACACCAGCGGTGGTCGTGAGATCGGGCATCTGGCTGATCATGCTGTGATCGTGCGCGGTGCCCGCGCCGAGCACGTAGACCGGCGGCTTCGCCAGATCGCGCGCCCGCTCCGCGCTGGTCATCACAAACGCGCCCGCGCCGTCGGTGACCAGACAGCAGTCGAGTAGGTGCAACGGCGAGCACTCCATCCGCGACGCGAGCACGTCGTCGACGGTGATCGGGTCACGGAAGCGGGCCTGCGGGTTCATCGCCGCCCAATGGCGTGTGCTCACCGCGATCTGCGCGAGCTGTTCGCTCGTGGTGCCGTAGACGGCCATGTGCCGACTCGCCGCGAGCGCGTACGGGCCCATGGGCTGGCGCAATGCGAACGGAACTTCCCATTCGATCGCCGGGTTGGGGCCCATCATCTGCGGCCGAGGTCGGTTCACCTGGCGACCGCGATCGCTGCGCGGTGTGCTGGCGTACACGTCGATCACGACGTCGCACAGCCCGGCAGCGATCGCAGCCGCCGCGTGTTCGAGATGGACCTCGAAGCTGGAGCCACCGGTCATCGTGCTGTCGGTGAAGCAGGGATGCACGCCGAGGTACTCGGCGAACAGCATCGACGACATCGGGTGGCACACGCCGTCGACGTCGGCGAGCGTGAGCCCGGCGTCGGCAAGTGCGGCTCCAACCATCGCGACCTCGAGCGCGCGCCCGTGAGTGTCGAGCTCTCCGGTGGGCGAGGCGATGTCGGCGACACCGACCAGCGCAGCGGCTCCCCGCATGCTCACGCGCGCGCGGCGCGGTCGGCGGCCACCTCGTCGTACTTCGTGTAGTCGGTGCCGGTGTCGTCGGCGAACTCGAACTCCATCAACCCGGCTTCGCCCCAGGCCTTGCGCAGGTAGCCGTCGTTGGCGTCGAGCAAACCGAGCTTGCGCACGTTCGGTACCAGCTTCGCGAAGAACGCGCTCTGGAAGCCCATGTAGGCACCACGGTTCATCTTCGCCGCCGCCTCGAGCAGGAACGGCCGCACCTCGTCGACGGCGACACCCATGCGCTCCCACACCTCGGGCGTGGTCGACCGCGCACGCGACCGCAGCGTGTTCTCCACGAGGAACTCCTGGCGGTCCTTGAGCTCGGCTTCGGTGAGCCCCTGGTAGAGCTCCTGGAGGCTGAGCACGCCGAACGCAACGTGACGCGCTTCGTCGGACATCACGTAGCGCAGCAACTTGCGGAGCAGCGGCTCCTGGATGCGGCGCAGCATGTCGCCGAACGCGGCGAGTGCAAGGCTCTCGATGACGATCTGCATTCCGAGGTACGCGATGTCCCACCGGCTGTCTTGGAGCAACGCGTCGATCTGCTGCTCGAGGAACGGACTCATCGGGTAGGCCTCACCGAGCTTGGTGTCGAGGTACTTCGCGAACACCTCGGTGTGGCGCGCTTCGTCCATCGTCTGCGTGGCCGCGTAGTACTTCGCGTCGATCCACGGCACCGCTTCCACGAGCTTGGCCACAGTGAGCATCGCGCCTTGCTCGCCGTGCATGAACTGGCTCAGCGACGCCTTGAACATCTCGATGCCGAGCGCGGTGAACTCCGCCTCGCCCCACTTCGCGAGCGGCGAGCCCGGTAACTCGGCCGCGGTGCGCACCAGGCTGTCGGTGGGCGACTCCTGCTGACGGACCAGTTCCTCGGGGTCGACGTCGGTGGCCCAGTCGAGATCGGTGATGCTGCTCCACTGCGACGAGACACCCTTGTTGTAGAGCGTCACGAGTTGCTCGCGGTCGCGCGCGTAGTTCCAGGCGTAGATCGTGTCCGCATGGTTCTCGACACGCTTGATGGTCGCGTCGACCTCGTCACTGTCGGGTAGCTGTGGCTTCGCCTCGGTGGTCATCGGCCTCCGTCTCCTGACTATGCGTCGCTCGCTGCGGCGCAGGGTACCTGCGCCGCGTACGCTCGCTCCTGGCGAGCGACTCGGCTCGCTCCGCTCGCTCGTCGCCGCGTCCTACTCGGCTGCTCGTCACCGAGCATTCGCCGTACCACCGCGCGCGCTTCGTCGGGCTTGCCCGCGGCGATGGCGTCGGCGAGCGCGCGCTGCGGCAACCGCACGTCGCGGTTGACGAGCTCGATGAGCGTGTTGCCGACGGCGCCCTTCTTGTCGCCCGAGCGCGCGGCTGCCGAGTCGACGACGCGGTAGAAGCTCCCCACGAGCAGCTCGAGCGCGATCGAGTGCGTCGCGCGCGCGACGCCCTGGTGGAAAGACCGGTTGGCGTGCTCCACGGCAGCGACGTCGCCCGCGGCCGCGGCCACCTCGACACCAAGCGCGAGCTCGTCGAGCTGTGCGATCTCGGCCGCCGTGATGCGTTCGAACGCAAGATCGAGCGCGCCTTCGTAGATGATCCGCAGCACTTCGTTGGTCGACGCGAGCGCCGACGGTTCAGTGCTCGAGCGCGGGCTGCGCGACAGCCGCACGAGATCGGGCAGCAACTCGATCGATCCGGTGCGGCGGTAGTCGAGCACGCGGCAGCGCGCGCCCTGCCGCCGCTCGATCAGGCCCTGGTGCTCGAGCTGCGCGAGCCCCTCCCGGATGGTGGTGCGGTTGGCACCGAGTTGTTCGGTGAGCTCGCGCTCCGACGGCAGGGCGTCGCCGGGCGCGTACTCACCGGCGAGGATCGCGTCCCGGATCTGGTCGGCGATACCGTCCGCAAGCTCGGAGCGCACCACGGGGGCGTTGGTCATGGGGCCCTGACTGGTCGACTGGTCCAACCAGTTTGGGCCAGGACCGCCATGAGGTCAAGCGGGTGCTGGTGGCAGCGTGCACGGTGACGCGTGAGACTCACTCGGTGACCGACGAGCGTTCAGGCACGAAGCCGGCGTCGCTCGTCGGAGCCGTTCTCGACGAGGAGTCGCGACGGCAGGCCGCAGTGGCCGCGGCCGACGAAGGCGGCGACGTCGACGTGGCGGCCCTTCCGGGGGTCGGTGGCGACGACGTGCCGCTTCGAAGTGCGCTCGACCGCCACGCGCGCGCGATGCTCCTGACCGTCGGCGCGATGTGGGGTCTTGGGCTCGCGATCTTCGCGATGACCGCAGTACTCGCGATCAAGATCGCGCACGACTACGGCTGGAGCTTCCGGTTTCTCGTGCAGGTCGCGATCCTGCCCGGTTTCACGATCGTGCTCGTGTCGCAGCCGCTCGGGAACTTCGTCGACCGCGTCACCACCAACCGTCCGCTCGTGATGCGCTGGATGCTCGCCTTGTCGGTCGTCGGCCTGCTGCTCTCCGGCGCCGCGTTCTACCGGTGGGAGTTCCTCGGTGTGCTCGCGTTCACGGGCATCGGTCTGCTCGCGACGGTTCCGGTGCAGACCTCACTGCTCGCGGACACTTTTCCGGTGCGCGCTCGGCCCAACGTGTTCGCGGCGTACATGGCGATGGGTGCGGCCGGTTTCGTGCTCGGTCCGTTGCTCGTCGCGCTCGGCGTGGGCGTATTCGACGGAACGACTCAATGGCGAGCGCCGTTCTTCCTGACTGCCCTGCTGGCCGCGGTACTCGCGTTCCTTGCCGGACGGTTGTCCGACACCCGACGCGGCCGCGCCGAGGTGGAGGAGATCTTCCACGACGACGGCGACATCCGCGACGAGCGGCTGTCCACCGTGCACGCGCTCACACGCTTCCGTCAGATCGCAACACTCCGATACGTCACGCTCGGCGTGCTGGCTATGGGCTTCGGTCTCGTCGGATGGGGGCTCTGGTTCAACCTGTGGCTGCAAGGCCACTTCCAGCTCGACGCCACCGACCGCGCCCTCCTCATCGCGGTCATGGCGCTGCCCGCGGTCGTCGCCACCCTGTTCGTCGGCCGGCTCACCGGGCGCGCCTTCCGCACGGCTCCCCACCGGGCCGTTCGCTTGTCCGCCGTCCTGCTGTTGGGCTTCAACCTCGCGCTGGTCGGGTGGTGGGCTCACTCGGTCGCCGCCACCGCGGTGCTCGGCGCACTCGGGTTCGCGTGCGTCGTGGGCGCGATCACCGCGATCTTCCCGGTCGCGCAGGCCGTCATCCCACCACAGACGCGTGCGCAGGGCTTCGGCGCGTTCATCAACTCGTTGTTCATCGGTGCGTTCACCGCCGGCGCACCACTCATCGACTTCTGGCCCGAGCTCGAACGCCAGCACACCGCGCTGTCGATCGTCGTGCCGTTGCTCACCGTGCCGGGTGCGGCGCTCATGCTCTACGGCTCGCGTTTCGCAGAACGCGACATGCGCCGCATGGTCGAGGAGATCCGGGAAGAGCGCACGCGATCCGACGAAGTGCTCGCCGGCGCCGAGACCCCGATGCTGCAGCTCCGGGACGTCGACGTCAGCTACGGGTCGGTACAGGTCCTGTTCGACATCGACCTCGACGTGCGGCGCGGCGAGACGCTCGCGGTGCTCGGCACGAACGGCGCGGGGAAATCGACGCTGCTGCGCGTGATCAGCGGGCTCGGGCTCCCCGACCGCGGCGTGGTGCGGCTGGGCGACGAGACCATCACTTACCTGGCGGCCGAAGCGCGCGCCCGCAAGGGCATCGTGCAGGTGCGTGGCGCCGACGTGTTCCCCGGTCTGTCGGTGCGCGACAACCTGCGCGCTGCGCTCGCCGCGCATCCTACGCAGCGTCGCGATGCCGACCGTCGCATCGCGAACGTGTTCGATGTCTTTCCCGCGCTCGGCGCTCGCCGCAACCAGGATGCTGCATCGCTGTCGGGAGGCGAGCAGCAGATGCTCGCGCTCGGATGCGCGCTGCTGTTCGAGCCCCGGCTGCTGCTCATCGACGAGCTGTCACTCGGGCTCGCGCCGCTCGTCGTGCAGTCGCTGCTCGTGGTCGTCGAGCAATTGAAGTCGGAGGGTTACACGATGGTGATCGTCGAGCAGTCGCTCAACATCGCGTCGGCGATCTCCGACCGCGTCGTGTTCATCGAGAAGGGTCGCATTCGCTTCGACGGCCCCACCAGCGAGCTCGCCACCCGCGACGACCTGGCCCGCGCCGTGTTCTTGGGCGGCGAGGGAGGCTAGCTCTTGGCGACGAAGAAGGCGCCGGCTGTCGCCTTGCCGCCCTTGTCGTAGCCGGCTTGCGGGACGAGGCAGATGCGGTAGTTCGCCGCGTCGGGCGGGAGCGACGGGTGCGCGCACGGGTACTCGGGCTTGTTCAGCACCTGCGTGTACTGCACCTTGGTCGGCACCTTGTTGATGATCTGCGTCGGTCGCGGAGCCGGCGAGCCCTTCGCCGCAACGCTGTCGATGTACGGCAGCGCCTCGAACGCCTTGATCGCGCTCTTCTGCGTGAGTTTCTCACCCGCGTTGTAGAGCCCGCGTGCCATCGTGCGGTAGATCGCGCAGATGAGCGCGACGGTGCCGTACGGATCGCGGGCATACGCCGGCGGCGCCGGCTCCGGCAGGGTGTCCTTCGCGAGCGTCGTGTTCGCGTCGTACGCCTTGTTGCACATGTTGACGAGATCGCCCTCGGTCGCGCCGACGCGCCAGTCCTGCTGCCCCGCGGCCGAGTAGCTGTAGATGTTCATGTCGTTGATCAGCGTCGCCCCGTCGGCACCACCGACCTGGCGACTGAGGTCGATCACCGCGTCGAACCGCGCGTCGAGCGTGTAGAGCGTGATGTCCTTCTCGAGGCCCTGGTTCCGCAGCTCCTTGGTGAGCGCGGAGAATCGGAACGTGTTCCCGCCGGCGCTCCCGCTGATGACCACGTCCACGCCGTTCGACTTCAACCGGTTCACCACGAGCGGGTACTGCGAAGAGATGTCGCCGGCAGGGTCGGGCGTGAGCGCCTCAGCCTGGACGACATTGACGCCCTTGGACTTCAGCAGGTCGACGACGTTCGCCTTGATGAGGTCGGGACCGGTCGTGAACGTGGGATAGAGCACCGCGACCTTCTTGCCCTTGAGCTTCCCGCTCTTGATCAGGTCGAGCATCGGCGCCTGGTACGACGCGACCTCGGTGGTCTCCCCAAAGAGGAGGTGACGGCCCTGCGCGGTCTTCAGGTTCTCGGAGCTGGTGGCGAGACCGCTGAGCAGCAGCGTCTTGTGGTCGTCGGTGACGCACTGGGGCGCCGCCATGCCGGCCCACGCGATCGTCATGAACGCCTTGTAGTCCTCGGTGGCCTTGATGCAGTCGGCCTGCGCGTTCGCCAGCGTGGTGGCGGCATCGGCTGCTCCCTGGGCCTGGATCACGTTGAGGTCGATCTGCCGACCGTTGATACCACCGCAGTCGTTGATCATCTGCGCGAACGTCTTCAACATGTCGACTTCGTCGCCGAGGTTGAAACGGAAGCCCTGCGGCGAGTCGCCGGCCCTGAGCGCGGGCTCGAACATCACGACGGAGATCTTGTCGGCGGTGACACCCGGCGCGGTGGCCTTCAGCCCCGTGTGCTTCGCGGTGTCCTTGGTGCAGAACTTGGTGGTCGACGTGAACGGCGACGTCGACGGGTCGGGAGTGACCCGGGGCATCGAAGCGCCGGCCGCGGCCGTGACACCGAGGCTCAGCACTGCCACGAGCAACCCGACGAGTAGACGCCGTGCACGGATCATGGTCCCCCCTCGCATCGAACCGCTGCCCCGGGGAGTGTCACACGACTCGCCCAATCCGACAAGAGCGCCCCCGGCGTAGAGTTCGCGCGATCTCGGCGGGGCGCGTCAATGGGGGATGGTCGGCTCGATGATCCACGTGCACGGCTGGGACGTCTCGTGGCAGATGATCGTCACCGGCGCCGTGGTAGGCCTGTCGTACAGCGCGATCGCCGCCGGCATCGTCCTCGTCTACCGGGCGAACGGCATCATCAACTTCGCGGTCGTGGCGTTCGGGGCAGTCGCGCTCGGCGCCTTCGGTGTGCTCACCGAGCACGGTTGGAGCCTCTGGCCGTGCCTGCTCGTCGCGGTCCCGTTCGCGGCGCTCGCGGCGATGATCCTGGAGATCGCGGTCATCCGGAGGCTGGCCGGCGCGCCGCGTCTCGTGTTGCTCATGGCGACGATCGGGATCGCGCAATTGCTCGGCTTCACCGTGCTGCTGTTCGCGGAGCTCCTCCCCGACATCCCGCCCGGCGGCGACTTCCCCACCATCGTGCCGAAGGACTGGAGCTGGCAAGTCACCGACGAGCTTCTCGTCACCGCCCGCGAGATCAGCGTGCTCATGGCGGTGCCGGTACTCGTCCTGCTGCTCGCGCTGTTCATGACGCGGACTCGCCTCGGTCTGATGGTGCGCGCCGCGGCGTCGAACGCGGACAAGTCGCGGTTGATGGGCATCCCCGTGGCACGTACGTCCACCGTGGTGTGGGGTATCGCGGCCGCGTTCACCGCCACCACGATCATCGTGCTCGCGGCCGTGCAGTTCATCACTCCCCTCGGCGCCGCCAACGGGACCGCGCAGCTCACGCTCGGCTACCCCGTGCTCGTGAAGGCGCTGCTCATCGCGATGATCGCCCGCATGCGCATCCTGTGGCTCACGATCCCGGTGGGCATGGCACTCGGGGTGATCGAGGTGATCTTCCAGCAGAACGTGCACGGCATCGACGCCAACGTGTTCGCGCTCTGGCTGTTCGTCGCGACGCTCGTCGCCGTGCTCACACTCGCACGCAGTGCGCGCGTGGCAACCGAATCGGAGGGCGCGTGGAAGCTCGCCGGGCGCGTGAAGCCACTCCCCGAACGGATCCGCAGCATCTGGGCGATGCGGCAACTCCCGCGCATCGGCCTCGTCGGCGCACTCATGGTGTTCGCGCTCATCCCCGCGTTCGCGCAGCAGGCGTCGCAGTCGTTCCTCTGGACCCGTGTCGTGATCTTCGCCATCGCGGGCTGCTCGCTCACCATCCTCACCGGGTGGGCCGGCCAACTCTCGCTCGGCCAGTTCGGGTTCTCGGCCATCGGCGGGCTCGTGACGGTGCGGCTGGTAAACGCCGGGTGGTTCGGGGTGCACAACGTGCCGTGGGGCGTTGCCGTCGCGTTGGGCGTGCTCGTGGGCGCGGTAGTTGCGCTGCTGATCGGGATCCCCGCATTGCGCATCCCCGGCCTCTACCTCGCGGTGACGACCCTGGCGTTCGCGGTGTTCGTCGAGAATTGGCTCGTCACCCGGCGCTGGCTCGGAGTCGACGAGTTCACCGGCTCGATCCCGGTGCTGAAACGGCCCGATACCGGCATCGTCAACTTCTCGTCGCGCCACTCCTACTACTACCTGTGCCTCTTCTTCCTCGCAGCGTGCCTCGCGGTGCTCGCGCAGATCCGGCGGTCGGGAATCGGGCGCTCGATCATCGCGGTACGCGACAACGAGCGCGCGGCAGAGGCGATGACGCTGTCGACGACGCGGACGAAGCTGATCGCGTTCGCGGTGTCGGGCGGGATCGCCGCGCTCGCGGGCGCGTTGTACGTCACGTCACTCCCTACGAACACGCCGGGGACGACCTTCGCGACGTCCGAGTCGGTCACGCTCGTCGCCATCGCGGTCATCGGCGGGATGGGCTCCATCGTGGGGCCGCTGCTCGGCGCGGCGTGGGTCATCGGCCTCCCCACGCTGTTCCCCGACTTCGCCGCGGCGCCACTGCTCGTGTCGTCGCTCGGGTTGCTCGCGCTGCTCCTGTTCTTCCCGGGCGGCTTCGTGGAGGTCGCGTACCGCGTGCGCGACACGCTCGTCGACCGCATGGCGCGGCGCCTCCCGCCGGCGCCCGCACGCCAGCGCGCCGCCGAGGCCGCAGTCCCGGTACCCGCGGTGCTCGCGACGCGCGACGACGCCACGGCCGGTCTCACGGACTGGCTCGCCACCGAAGCGGTGAGCGTGCGCTTCGGTGGGCGCGTCGCGGTCAACCGCGTGAGCATTCACGTCGGAGCCGGTGAGATCGTCGGCCTGATCGGCACGAACGGCGCCGGGAAGTCGACGCTGATGAACGCGATCAGCGGCTTCGTTCCCGCGACCGGACGGATCCTGGTCCTCGGCCACGACGTGAGCGGGCTCGCGCCGTACCGGCGTCACCAGTTGGGTGTCGGTCGCGGCTTTCAAGCCGCGCGTCTCTACGACGCCCTCACGGTGCGCGAGACGGTGCTCGTCGCGCTCGAGGCACGCGAGCGATCGCGACTCCTTTCGTCGATGTTTGCGCTCCCGCCGTCGCCGTCGGTCGAACGGAAGAAGCGCGCCGAGGCCGACGAGATCATGCGGTACCTCGGACTCGATCGCTTCTCGGACCAGTTCGTGTCGAACCTGTCGACCGGCACGCGCCGCGTCACCGAGCTCGCGTGCCAACTCGCGCTCGGTGCGCGCGTGCTGCTCCTCGACGAACCGACCTCGGGCCTCGCGCAGCGCGAGACCGAGGCGTTCGCACCGCTCATTGGTCAGATCCGCGACGAGCTCGACGCCGCCGTGCTCCTCATCGAGCACGACATGCCCCTCGTGATGCAAGTCAGCGACCGCGTGTACTGCCTCGAGGCCGGGATCGTGATCGCCGAAGGCTCACCGGACGCGGTGCGGCACGACCCGCTCGTGGTCGCGAGCTACCTCGGCACCGACGTGCGGAGCATCCAACGGTCGGGCGCGGCCACTTGACGTCACGCACGGCGGACGCGGAGGCGTTCGAGGCGGATGCGCAGCGCGCCGCGGGCGCGGAGGCGGCCCGGACGTGCGCGGCGGAGTGACAGCTCGAGCGGCGTGAAGCGCGCCACCACCGCGGCCGGAATGTCGACCGCGAGACGGGTGGTGTCCGTGCCGATCAGCTCCGACGCGACGAGGTGCTCGTTTGCCCTGACCTCGATGGTGGCCGGCGCGTCGCGCGCGTGAAGGTCGAGCTCGACGACGAGATCCGCCGCCGTGAGCGGATCCGCGAGCGGGAGCACGAGCCGCGCCGCTCCCCCGCGCGCGGTCGCCCCCGACGGCTCGGGCCGTCCCCAACCCGGGCCGCCGTACCGATCGAGTGTGACGCCGCAGGAGAATTCGAGCTCGAACGAGCCGTCGATCGGCGGAGCGTCGCCCGCAGGCGTGCGCGCCAAGCCACCCGTGCGACCGGGGACACCGCGCGCGACCACCGCGCGCATCGGCGACGAGGTGAGTGCGAGGTCGAGCCGGTCGACGACGAGCTCGACGCCGCCGCGGAGGAGTCCATTGCCGCCCGCGGCGCGCGCGGCCAACTCGCGTGTCGCGGTGGAGCCGTGGCGCAACCACTCCACCGGAGTCCGGCGTTCGCGTGTGACCCGATCGACGAGCGGCGCGACCGGCGCGGGATCCACGAGGGTGGCGATGGCACCGAGCGCGGCGTGCACAGTTCTCAGCTCCGCGTGCTCGTGCGCAAGGTGGGCGAGGCGTTCGCCGAGCTCGTCGTCGCCCGAAGCGCGCACCACGTGCACGGCGTCGGCGATCCACTGCACGGGCGGCGCGTTGTCACCCGCGACTCCGTGCTCGAGGACGTGCAACAACAACGCGGCAGGCGCAGGCGTGAGCACGCCGATGCCGTCGCGCTCGGCAGGAACCGCTTCGGCCCAGAATTGATGGTCGGACCGAGATCCGACCGACTCCTGGAGCACGTGCCAGTGCAGGTCGAGCCGCCCATCCTCGCGGAGGAAGCCCCACGCATGCCGCCGGGTGCGAGCGCGCGAGCGCACCCAGTCGAACGTCATCTCGTACTCAGGTACCCAACCGAGCTCTTCGAGCACGTCGAGCGCCGGCGGCACGTGTTCAGGCCGCACCAGCACGTCGACGTCGAACATCGGACGCGCCCCCCAGTCACCGCCGTACGAGTCGACGAGCGCGGCGCCCTTGAGCAGCATCACACGAACGCCGAGCGCGCGGAGCCCGTCGAACACCGGACGGCCGCGACGCCACAGCATGTGATTCCGCAGCCAGGTGATGCGGTACGCGTCACGTATCACGGATCGGACGGGATCGTCGTCGCCGACGTCGTCCGGTATTCGCCGCATGAGCAGCGGGAGCAGCCGCTCAGACGGGCGATCGAGGTCGTCGAGGTCGACCCGGGCGCGCCACTCGTTGAAGGCCGCGCGCGCGGCATGCTCATCGAGCAGGATCGAGCGCAGGAGGAGTTGCTGGTCGGGCGAGACGCGCGCGCTGAGCTCCGCGGCGGAGGTCAGTGCTGGGTGAAGGCTGCGCAGGAGACCGGCGGCGATTGCAATCCGATGAGCGGAAGGCCGACGTCGGTGCGCTCCTCGATCCGCGGAGGCTCATACACCTCGCCGGGCACGGGCCGGAAGACCGCAGACTGCGGCGGCGGCGACGAGTTCTGCGCCAAGATCAGCGGGAGGTCGATCTCCGAGCGCTCCTCGATACGGGGCGGCTCGTAGCGCTCGTCGGGCACCGGCCGGAAGACCGCAGACTGCGACGGCGAGTTCGCGGCCTGGACCAACGGCAGGTCGACCGCCGTTCGTTCCTCGATGCGCGGCGGCTCGTACCGCTCGACGTGCGCGTGGTCGTGAGACATCGACTACTCCTCGGCGATCTACTCGGATCGGAAGGCGGCAGAGCCATCGATCGGCGAGCCGGCATGGCCGACCAACGGGACATCGAGCGGGTCGCGAGCCTCGATGCGCGGCGCCACGTACGGCTCGGGCGCGACGGAACGGAAGGCCGCCGACGGCCCTGCTCCCGGCGACCCCCCGACCCCGATCAACGGGACGTCGATCGGAGTGCGCTCCTCGATCGAAGGGGGCTCGTAGGGCTGGATCGCTCCGGCGTCATCGCGCATCGTCGACCTCCCGGCCAACGCCGACGGTACCACGGACCGGTCGTTTGACCACCCGATCACGGATCCGGGCTGCCCGGACACTGGCGGTGGCGAGGCGCGCCTTCACCCGCTCTCTCGGGCTCCCGAGGCCGCTCGGCCGTGGCCGGAGCCCACGGCGACGGAGCCTCACGTCGAAGTCGTGGACCGTGCCGCTCCGGACCGTGCACGGTGTGCTGACCCCGACCGAGAGCCCGACCGCGGGCCCGTCGAGCACCGTCGTCCAGTGGAACGCGTACGGCGGGATGTACACGCCGTCGCCCGGCCCGAGGATGAAGCACTTCCCCGGCGGCAAGACCGGCGCGCCGTCCTGGGGGCGGCGGAGGTAGTCGACCACGCGCAGGTGATGCGCGCGGCGGTCGGGATCGTCCTCGACCCACACCTCTTTCCGGCCACTCACCTGGAGCAACAAGTTGTGATGGCGGTCGGGGTGCGCGGGCGTGACCGAATCGGGCGACGCGAGGAACGTGCCCAGATTGACGGCCACGACGCCGCCCTCGGCATCGCCGACGAGGTCGCGCACCGACGGCTCGAGCGCGCGGTGGAGGTCGCGGAACTCTGCCGTGTGCTCGAGGTTGTAGGCGCGGATCGATGCCGGCGCCGTCGCGAGCGAGCGCACGACGGCATCGAGGTCGGCATCGGCGTCGAGCTGCTCGAGCCCGCGCGGCTCGTGCGGCGAGTACTGCGAACGGTCGGCGCGGATCCACGCCGCCGGAAGCGCTGCCACGAGCGGTGCGATGACGTCGGGAGCGAAGCGCGGATCGTGGCCGAGGGTGTGACGGAAGGCAACCGGGTGATCGCCGAGCATCGGCCGGAGCATCGCGCGCGACAACCCGGGGAACATCTCGATCTGCGCGGAGAAACCGGGGGGTTCGTTGATCACGCACAACGAGACTACCCTCCGCTGCTCGTGCCGTCCCGAGTCGTCGACATCGCCGGTGTGCCCATCGCATTGGAGGCGTCCGACGACGCGCGCGACCAGAGCCTACACGGGAGCTTCGAGGGATTCGACACGATCCACGTGCCCGCGGCGGCGACGATCGCGCTCGATGCCGCCACCGCGCTCCCTCCCACGCGTGTGGCGCGTTCGGAGCTGCTCCACATCAAGTTCTGGGACGAGCCCGACGGCATCGTCGTTGCCACGCCGGGGCTGGTGATCACGGTTGCGGGATCGCGCGCCGACGCGCACCTTCCCGACCTTGCCGCGATACCCGACTTCGAAGGCTGCGTGTACCTGCCGCTCACATGGTTGCTGGCGCGCCACGACCGCTTCGTCCTGCACGGGGCGGGGATCGTGCGTGACGGCCACGCACTCCTGCTGCTCGGTCACAGCGGCGCGGGAAAGTCGACGCTCGCGGTTGCAGCACTCGAAGCGGGTTGGCTGGCCCTCGCCGACGACGTCGTCATCGTTCATGCTTCCGACGATGGCTTCCGCATCCACGGCGTCCATCGCACGCCTGCGGTCCCAACGGAGATCGGCGGACGGTTCGCGGCGTCGGCGCGCCGACTCGACGATCCTCGCGACCGCGCTGCGCTCTCGCGCGGAGTGCTGACGAGCGGCGGGCATCCGCTCGCCGGTGTCGTGCTCATCACGCACGCGGACGCAGCCGAGGGCTCGCTGCGCGAGGCCGGGGGGCACCAGGTGCTGCCGATGCTGCTCCAGTCGTTCGCGGGCAGCATCGACCCGAGCCTGCGCGGCGCGTTCTTCGCGCCGGCGGCAACCTTGAGCCGCCTCCCGGTGTGGGAACTCGGGCACGCGGCCGATCCGGCAGTGCGGCGCCAACGCGCGGCACACCATCTCGACCGGTGCGCCACAGCGCTGGATTAGTTACTTCGACCTGAAACGCGGCGATCTGCACGTCCGAAAGCACGCGTTTGGTAGCGGTTTCCGCACCCAAACGCGCGCGTTTACACACCTGAGGCAGTGGGGGTGACGCGGACTCAGACTGCCCTGAATGGCGGTCGAGGGCTAGCTGCTGCGCCGCACCTTCTTCTCCACCGTCTTCTCCACCGTCTTCTCCACCGTCTTCTTCACCCGCTTCTTCACCCGCGTACTCACTTCGACGACCTTCTGCTTGGTGCGGTCGACGCGAGCCCTTTGGCCGGGTGGCGCGGGGTGAAGGCCGAGCTTTCGCGAACGCAGGTTGAACTCGTGCACCGCGGCCGTACGGGCGGTGGTCTCGGTGACCACCACGCACGTCATCGCGATCGACACGTCGTGGCCGCCTTGCACCCAGTGAAAGGTGAAAGCAGGGATGACCAGCGCCTCTCCCGCGTGGAGCACGTGCTCCTCGCAGCGGTCGGGCATCAGGTCGGCGTTGACGCGGGCGGGTTGCATGCCCCGTTCGATCTGCAGTTGGTGCACCCGCGGGTCGGAGAACGTGCCGGTGCCGACGGTTTTGGATCCGCGTACCTGGACGAGGAGGTGATGATTGCGGTCGAAGTGGACGGGCACGGTGGCGCCCGGTGCACCGATGAACGCGATGAGGTCGTGCTTGACGAGCCGTTCGCCGCGCGCCCGGAGCGCGAGCTCGAAACGCCCACCGACGCGGCGCAGCAGCGACTCGTACTCCGGCAGCACGCCGAGCGCTTGGAGCATGACCCAACACCCGTTCGTCGCGACGTTGCGAATGGCGTCACCGGGTGTCTGGTTGAGCCTGATGCTCTCCCCGCCGGGCAGGATCACGGGCAGGTCGCCCACGTGGTGTTCGACCTGCTTCTCGGGCAGCCGGTCGCCGGCATCCGCGAGCGCCTCGAGCGAAACCAGCGACTCGTCGAGCAACGAGTACTCGAAGACGTTCGCGGTGTCGACGTCGATCGATGTCATTCGGCGACGACCAGCTCCGCTTCCTCGAGCTCGGTGAGGAAGGCGAGCACGTCGGATTCGAGCACGTCGAGCGCGACGTCGGTGCGCGTCTTGTGGAGCCGAGCCGCGATCTCGCTCGGTTCAGTCGCGTCGGCAAGCGCGTCCCACACCGCGGTGCCCGTGGGGTTGAGTGTGATGAGCTCGGTGCCGTCGGGCGCGACGAGCATCGCCCGGCCGTCGAGGATCTCGCTCAGCACGCCGTCAGCGCGTCGGTATCCCACGAGCGAATCCTAGATTCTCTTTCAGGTAGGGAGGCCGAGAAGGCGGAGCCCGTTGTCGCGCATGATCATGTGGAGCGTGTCGTCGGGACGGTCGACGCGGGCCACGAGCTCGGCGGTCCGGTCCTGGTAGTCACCGACGTCGGACATGCCCTCTGCATGAGGGAAGTCGGATCCGAACAGCACCTGGCCCGGGCCGAGGACGTCGGTGAGCTCGCCGATGTCCTCGCCGAAGTGGTGCGGGCTCACGAACACGTGCCGCTTGAAGATCTCACTCGGGCGGCCTTCGACGTAGCCACCCGGCCAAGGACCATTGCGGCCCATGCCCTTCATGTTGTCCATGGCGCGCAGCAGGTACGGCACCCAGATCGACCCGTTCTCGACGCTCGCGACCTTCACGTTCGGGAACCGTCCGAACAGGTTGTTGTAGAGGAGATTGCAGAGCGTGTCCATGATGGGCCGGTCCCGGTAGAACATCGTCCACTGGAACGCTGAGCGACCGGGCGCGGGACCGTCGAGCCCGTCGGGATCCGGGTATTCCCCCCAGTCGGGCGAGTACCGCTCCTGGTAGCCGGAGTTGCCGAGATGGAACGTGACGAGGATCCCGGCTTCGTTCACGCGCGCCCAGAACGGGTCGTAGCGCGCGTCGGCCGGTGAACGCCCCCAGGTGGCCGGCCCGGGCATGAGCTGCACGAGCCGCGCGTCGCGCGCCAGGGCGAACTCCAACTGCTGCACCGCGAAGTCGGCGTCGGCGAGCGAGATGATGGCCGGGGCGAAAATTCGGTGCTGGTAGTCGAACGACCAGGTGTCGTGCAGCCACCGGTTGAACGCGTCGATGTGTGCCGCGAGCAGCTCGGGATCGTGGCGGAGCCGGTTCTCGATGGTGACGCCCGTGCTCGGGAAGATCATGGTGGCTTCGATGCCCTGACGGTCCATGAGCGCGATGCGCGCGGCGGGCTCGGCCGCGTAGCTGTCGTCGACGTCGTCGTCGTCGGGTGGGAACTCGCCGCGGAGCCGCTTCCGCAGGGCGCCCGGCCGGATGCGCTCGCGCTGTCCCGAGCCGCCGACGAACCCGAACGGCTTGCCGTCGAACGTGACGACGCGGTAGCCGTCGGCATCGTGGTGCACGCGGAAGGTGCGATCGCGGAACTCTGACGCGATGTAGCGCTCGAACAGGTCGACAGGTTCGTAGTAGTGGTTGTCGGCGTCGAAGACTCGGTAGTCGACCCGATGATCGACTGGTCGAGCGACGGCTGGCATCCCTACATAGTGTAGAAAAGGACTGCCGACGGTCAAGAGGGGAGCGCCAGTCGTGTCGCGACTTTCATCGGAGTGGGAGGACAAGCTGGCGATCCGCGAGGTGCTCGAGCGTTACATGCGGTACAACGACGACGGCGCGCTCGATCGGATCGTCGCACTGTTCGACGCCGACGGTGTCTACCAGGTGATGGGGCACATCATGCGCGGCCACGACGAGATTCGCGCGTTCCTCTCGGCCGACGGCGTGTTCGCCGACGGGAAGCCGCGTTGGACGGATCCCGGCCAACTGCTCATGCAACCGCGCAGCATGCACCTGAGCTCGAACCCGATCATCGACCTCGAGGGCAGCACGGCAACCGTCGAGAGCGAGTTCGTCGTCCTGCGGCGCGGCGAAGACGGCCGCGCCCGGATCGCGCTCGTCGG
>JBBDHW010000033.1:114471-115235 GCA_040880805.1 Acidimicrobiia bacterium
GGTCGCTACCGCGACCGGCTGCGCAAGAACGACGAGGGGGGGTGGGTCTTCGCGCACCGAACGGGTGTGTCCCTCGCTCGCGAAGGCGAGGCGGGGACCGACAGCGAGTGGCAACGCGCGATCCAACGGATGGACGAAGCGGAGAAGGAGCGACTGGACTCGTGAGCGATCCCACGCTCCACATCGGACTCGTCGTCGGTCCATACGTTGGTCGCATCGACCCCGACGCGGCGCAGGCCTACGCGCTCGCGACCAACGACCCGAACCCCGCTTACTTCGAGGGTGACGCGGTGCCGCCGGTCTACACCGTGGCGCTGATCCTGCCGGCGTTGCACGAGGGAATCCGGCTCGGGTCACCACCCGATGCGATCCCCGGCGTACGCGGCGGAGTCCACGGCGAGCACGACGTGTTCTTCCACCAGCGGGTCCGGCAAGGGATGGCGCTGCGGTGGACCTCCGAGACCTACTGCGCAACGCAGACCGGCGCCGGCACGATGGTCACGCAGCGCCTCGTGCTCACCGACGAGCACGACGCGCCCGTGGTCGAGCACCTGTGGTCGTCGTTGTACCTCGGGGGGAAGATCGACGCGCAACTCGGCCCGCCTCTGCGCGACCACACCTTCCCGGACGACGCGCGCAGGCGGCCGCTCGGGAGCCACGCCTTCGAGGTCACGGGCGACCAGTCGTTTCGATACGCGGGGGCGTCCACCGACCACGCGCCCATGCACGTCGACGACGAGGCGGCCCGGCGCGGGGGGTCCCCG
>JBBDHW010000034.1 GCA_040880805.1 Acidimicrobiia bacterium
CACGGAAACCGCCCGCCACACGCCACTCACTCAACCCGTTTTTCAGGTCGAAGTAGTTAGCCCCGACGCGATCGCACCACTGGTGTGACGAGGCAATCCCTTCCTCGGGTGCAGCGCAGGTCACTCCAGTTCAAGGGCATTCGGTGTTGCCGAACGGTCGTGTCGATTCTTGTGGCCATCAATGTCCCCAGCGGGCATTGAAGGCCAAAAGAACGCCGCGGTGTGCACGGAACTGCCTGTGAACCTTCAGCGCGCGACGCGCGTCGGCAGCCGGAGGACGTCAGCTGCTTCTGCGGGCGTGGCGACCGTTCGCCCCACCTTCTCCGCGAGCTCGACGGCGCGCTGCACGCAGACCACGTTGCTCTCGGCGTCGGCATGGTCCTCGATACCCACTCGGATGTGGCCGCCCTGCTCCAACGCGAGCTGCGCGATCGGCGTGTCGATGATGTCGCCGCCGAGCACGGTGACGGCCCACGGCAGGTCTGTGTCGCCGAGCATCGCGCGGTACAACGCGAGCGCCTCGGGGATCGGCGGCGCCGAGAACGTCGGGAGCCCCGGCGCGAGATAGCCGCTGTCGCCGCTGAAATAGAACTTCACCAGCGCTCCTGCCGGGAGTTTCCCCGACCGGTGGTAGCCGAGCACCACGCGCAGGAACGCGGGCTCGTAGATCGCGAAGCTGGGCCCGAGGCCCTCCTCGTCACAGGCGCTCATCATGTAACGGATGCTGTTGGGGCTGTTGGTGTAGACGAAGTCGGTGGCAGTCGGCAGCCCGTCGGGCCCGAAGCTCGCGAGGTTCGTGGAACCGGGGTCGAGGCAACCGCATCGGATCAGGCCCTCGTGAGCCAGGATCCGGTGGTGGTCCCACCGGTCGGCGATCGTCGGGCCACCCGACATCGTGGGGTAGAGGATCGCTTCGGGCCGATCGGCCATCACGGTGCGGTACGCGGCCGCGTACTTCTCCGCGGTGACGTCGGGGCGGGAGCCGTCGCCGAACGAATGCGGGTGCGTGTGCACGACCGTGGCGCCGGCGTCGAGACACCGGATCGTGTCGGCCGCGACCTCCTCGGGCTCGACGGGGACCGCGGGGTTCCGTTCCTTGCGGGTCACGCCGTTCACTGCGACTTCGATCACCACTGGGTTCATCTCGTGATGGTGGCCCCGCGTACCGGCCGCCGTCAATCGCAGGCGGCGCGTGTCAGACTGCCCCGATGGGCACCCTCGAAGCGCAGAACCGCCAGGTTGTCGAGCGGTACTGGGAGGCGCACTTCGCGCGCGACTGGGACCGGATGGCCACGTTCTTCTCGCCCGACGCGCACTACACCGACGTCGGTGTCGACGGCGTCGGCGCAACCGGGCCCGCCGAGATCATCGCCCGGCTCAAGCTCGGGATCGAGCCGCTCACCGGCTACTACCACCACCCGCGCCACACCATCGCCGACGGCGATCTCGTGGTGACAGAGCACGTCGAGCAGTGGGTGTTCCACACCGGCGAGAACGTCATGCACCCGTTCGTATCGGTGATGGAGGTTCGCGACCGCACGATCGTTCGCTGGCACGACTACTCCAACATCGGGAACCTCACCGCGAACGCGCCCGCCTGGTGGCTCGAGCACATCGCGAAGGGGTGGCGCGATGCGTGATCTCGCGGGCCGCACCGCGGTCGTGACCGGCGCCGCGAGTGGCATCGGCCGGAGCCTCGCCCGACGGTTCGCGCAAGAGGAGATGTCGGTCGTGCTCGCCGACGTCGAGCGACGCGCGCTCGAGAAGGCGGCAGCAGAGGTCGACGGCGTGTCCGGTGCCAGGGTCGTTGCGGTGGTGACCGACGTTTCGAATCCGAAAGCGGTCGACGCGCTTGCCGACCGCGCGTTCGCCGACTTCGGCGCGGTGCACGTCCTCTGCAACAACGCGGGCGTCTTCCAGGGCGGGCTGCTCTGGGAGTGCACCCAGGCCGACTTCAACTGGACCCTGGGCGTGAACTTGTGGGGGATCCTCCACGCTGCCCGCGCGTTCGTGCCGCGCATGCTCACGCGGGGCGAGGACGCGCACATCGTGAACACCGTGTCGATGGCCGGCCTCGCGACCACGCCGTACTGCGCGCCCTATGAGGTGTCGAAGTTCGCGGCCGCGGCGGCCACCGAGTGCCTCGCGCACGACCTCGCGTCCCAGGGCGCGCCGATCAAGGTGTCGTTGCTCTGCCCGGGCAGTGTCGACACGGAGATCGCGCGGTCACGGCGCAATCGCCCCGAGAAGTTCGCGGGCGCGCAGACTGCGGCCGCGGCGTTCGTCGAAGAGGCGCTGGCAGGAACAACCGCCGGTGGTGCGCATCCCGACGCGGTAGCCGACCTGGTGCTCGAAGCGATCCGCGAGGAGACGTTCCTGGTACCCACCACGGAGAGCTACCGAAGTCAGATCCTGGATCGTGCCACCGCGCTCGCGGAACGGAACCTCCCGCCGTCGGCGAGCTTCGATTAGCGCTCCCGCTCGCTGCCCCAGATCGGATCGCGCTTCTCGAGGAAGGCACTGATGCCTTCCTGCGCGTCGGCATTCGCGGCGTTGGCGGCCATGACCACCTTGGCCCGCGCGTAGGCCGTTTCCTCGCCGACGTCGATCTGGTCGTAGAACATCCGCTTACCGAGACCGACGACCCGCGGGCTGAAACACAGGATCTGCGCGACGAGCGCGTCGACCGCGGCGTCGAGCTCCGCGGCCGGTACGACCTCGTTCACCAATCCCCAGTCGAGCGCGGTGCGCGCGTCGATCGCCTGTCCGGTGAGGAGCATGTGCAACGCGCGACGACGCCCGATCACACGGGTGAGCGGCACCATGGGCGTGGAGCAGAACAAGCCGATCTTCACGCCGGGCGTAGCGAACCAGGCGTCCTCGGATGCAACGGCGAGATCGCACGCCGCCACGAGCTGGCAGCCGGCGGCGGTGGCGCCGCCGTGCACCTTCGCGATCACCGGCTGGGGTGTGTCGTGCACCGCGAGCATCAGCTCGGTGCAGACCGCGAAGAGCTCGTCGTAGAACGCCGCATCGCGCGCCACCATCTCGGAGAGATCGTGGCCGGCGGAGAACACCGGGCCCGTCGCCTCGACGATCACCACCTCGGTCTCGTGAGTCAGTGCACGCAGCGCGTCGAGCATCTGCTCCATGAGCCTGAGGCTGAGCGCGTTCCGGCGCTCCGGCCGGTCGAGGGCAATCCGCGTGACCCGACCGTCGTCGTGTACCGACAGATCTCCCATGAGTGCCCGAGCGTACCTCCGCACTCGTCAACTGGGGGTTGACGATCCGCACCCGTCAACCTATAGTTGACGGACCGGCGAACGGAGGGTCACCATGGCGCTGACGGTCACACTCGACGGTCTCATCCAGAGCGTCGTCCACGATGCCGCGAGCGACGACCTGCTCGACCAGCTCGCGACCGCCTCGGCGACGGCAGGGGACCTGGGGGACCTGGGCGACGCCCTCCTCGGCCACTTCGTCGACCGGTGCCGGCGCGACGGTCACTCCTGGGCCGAGATCGGTGGCTCGCTCGGCGTCACGAAGCAGGCCGTGCAGAAGCGCTTCGTCGCTCGCGCCGCCGTCCCGTTCATGATCGAGCGGTTCACGGTGCGCGCCCGGCGGGTGCTCGACGACGCCACGGAAGAGGCGCGCGCGCTGGGGCACAACTACCGCGGCACCGAGCACCTGCTGCTCGCGCTGTTCCACGATCCGGAAGGCCTTGCAGCCAAGGTGCTCGAGAGCATGCACATCACGCGCGCGGCTGTGGAACGCGAAGTGCTCGCGCACGTCACGCGCGGCGGGGGGGTACCCGCCGCCGATGTGCCGCCGTTGACGCCCCGCGCCGCGCGGGTGCTGGAACTGGCGGGGGAGTACGAGGCGCTCGACCTCGGTCACAACTACATCGGCACGGAGCACATCCTGCTCGGGCTGCTCCGCGAAGGAAATGGCCTGGCCGCTCGCGTGCTCACCGACCTGGCTGTCGATCACGCGAGCCTGAAGGCCAAGACGATCGAGCTGCTCTCGGGCTATGGCGCGAGCTCCACCACACCCTGATCGCCGTCGACGGTGACGAGCTGACCCTCGCGAATCACCTTGGTCGCCTCACGCGTCATGAACACCGCGGGGATCCGGTACTCGCGCGTTACGACCGCCGAGTGTTGGAACACACCGCCGGCGTCGAGGACGAGACCGCCGAGCAGCGGGAAGATCGGCGTCCAGGCCTCTCCGACGATCGACGCGACGAGCACGTCGCCGGGGCGAACGTCGGGCGGTGCGAGCTGCGCCATCACCACGCGGGCCGGGCCGGTCGCGCGCCCGGGAGACGCGGCGATCCCGCGCAGGACCGAACCGTCGAGCCCGGTGCCCTCGATCGCGCCGAAACCGGACATCGGGAAGCCACCGCCCACTCCCGGACCGTCTGCGGCACCGATGGTGCGGGGCGGGCGGTGCCGCGCGCGGTAGTCGCGTTCGGCGGCACGCTCCCGCACCAGCTCTCGGGTGTTCGTAGGACCAGCGCCATTCGCGATCGCTCGCAGCTCGGCGAGCGACAGGTGAAAGACGTCGTCGGGCGCATCGAGGAGCCCGTCGGCCACGAGCACGGTGCCGAGCCCGTAAACCGCCTCCCGCAGGTATCCGCCGCAGGCCTGCTCCATGAGATGGTTGTGATCCTCGGTCGTGCGCGATTCGCACACCACGCGGCGGAGCTCGAACTCGAACCGAGCGAGCGCGTCGGGATCCGAGGCGAGCCCTCGACGGACCGAACGCTCGAGGCTGCGCCGTTCCCGGCGGATGTCGCGGCCGCGCGCGTCGAGCACGTCGAGATCCTGGCGTGTGTACGACGCGATGATCCCGAGCGGGATCGACGGTTCCATGCCCCACGTCGGCGACGTGAAATTCGCGACGCTGCCCATGCCCATCCCGGTGCGGAGGCCATGGCCGCGCTGGATCCGGGCGAAGGACGCCCGGAAGTCCGCGGCGGCCGGCCGTTGCCGAACGTCGGGATCGTCGAGGCGCGCCCAGGCGCGTTGGTCGAAGATCTCGAGGAGCACAGGATCCGCTTGCACGATGCGCGCGGTCTTCCGGAGCGAGGTGATCAGGCGGGTCGTCCGGTTCGTGAGTGCCTGGAGGAAGATCGGCGCTTCGGTTGCGGGTCGCCCGGTGATGTCGGTGTAGGTCTTTGTCCAGTCAGGCCGGCCGAAGCTCCGCATCCGCCAGTGGAGGTTTCCCATCGCGTCCGCATGCACAGCCATCGCGAGCTCGAGATGATCGACATGCTGTGTCAGCGCACGGCCGCGCGGTTTCGTGCGTCGTAACTCAGCGAGACGCCCGAGGAGCACCGGCTCGATCTCGGCTTCGAAGATGGAAGTGCCGAGGCGGGTGTAGTGGTCGTCGAGATCGGTGAGTTGTTGCTGGCGGGCCGCGACTTCGTCCTCGGGAGTGTCCGGCCCGCGGACGTAGGGCCAGCCGTCGACGAACCTGAGGATGTGCATGCGCATCATCGGGGAACCGGTTTCGGCGAAGCCGATCCGCTGGCGTGCCGCGCTCGCGGTCATGATGTCGCGCTCCAGCAGGAGCGACGGACTCGCGCCACGCAGCATCCACTGGTAGGTGGCATCTGTCGGATCGTCCCAGACAACCGGGAAGTCGTCGTCCGCAGCGTCCAATCCGGTGATCGGGCGGGCTTGCAGCGCGTACACCGCGTCGCGGTACAACGCGAACTCGATGTCACGGTGGTCGCCGAACAGCGTGCGGAGCGCGGAGGCAAGCTCACCGAGATCGGAGAGCGCACGTTCGTCGAGTGCCGCGACAGCTCGCCTCGCTTCGGGAACCGCGACGGTGCGTAACCCGTCGTCGTCGATCACGACCATCGAGTCCTTGTAGGCGAGGTTCCGCTCGGTCTCCTGGCCCGTGTCGGCGTGCAACCGGTGCCGGTCGACCGGCACCAGGCCGGCGACGACGCCTTCTCCGAGACCGAGGGCGACGTTCACGACGTGCAGACCGTCGTCGCCCGAGATCGGGTCTCGCGTGAACAGCACACCCGCGGCCTCCGCGGGAAGGAGCTCCTGCACGATCACGGCCATCGCGAGCGCGCGGTGATCCACACCGAGCCGCGCCCGATACGCGACCGCACGGGTGCTGAACAGCGACGCCCAGACCCGCAGCACCGCGGCAACGAGATCGTCGGCTCTGCGTACGCCGAGCACCGAGTCGTACTGGCCGGCAAAGCTCGCGACGCCCAGGTCTTCCGCGGTCGCCGACGACCGCACCGCGACCATCGGGGAACCCAGCGTTGCATACGCCACGCCGAGTTCCTCACCGAGCTCTTCGGCAAGATCGCTCGCGGTGATCAGCGAGCGCACCCGGTCGCAGGTTTCCTCGAGCGTCGCGGGATCGGCGTTCTCGGTTGCACGCAGCAGAACGGCAATGCGATCCTGGTTCACCGCGACCACTTCGTGGAACGCGGCGGCCTCGATCACGAAACCTGCGGGCACCGCGATCCCCGCGCGCGTCATCGTCGCGAGCGCGGCGGCTTTCGCGCCCACGCGCGCCGCATCGGTTGCGTCGACGCTGTCGAGAGGGAGAAGCGGCGAGCTCAAGAGTTGCGGACGCTATCGCGCCGCGCTTTTGGTGAGGGCAATCGGTCACGGCGATTGCTCCGGCGCCGAAGGGGGCCGGCCCCTGCCCTTACCTGCCGACCGGCCCCCTTTCCGGCGCCGAACCTCTGCGAGTGTCTATTCCAGATGCGCGCTCCGAGCGTGCATTCAGCCTTTCCTTGTGGCGAAAGTCACGGACCTGCGAGCGAACCACTGGAGCGAACCACTAGAACGTGCCGGTGGCGAAGACGCTCGAGCGACTGCGCGGGGTCGGCGCAATGCGCGACCGGGCATTCGGGCATGCCGACGAGAAGCCGTTCCGTCGACTCACGGGTGACTGGATCCGCCTCGCGTCCGCGACCGTGCTGCTGTTCCTGAGCGCGCGCCATGTCGGCGATGCACCTGACTACGAGCAGGACGCGGCGCGATTCTTCGCGCAGCTTCCCGACGGGATCCGCGGGTTCTTCGAAGCACTCAGCCGGCTCGGATCACTCTGGGCCGTCTTGCTGGTGGTGGCCGCCGCGTTTCTCGCGCGGCGGTGGCGTTTGGCTGTCATCCTCGCGATCGCCGGCGTGGCCGCGTGGTTCTTCGGGCGATTCATGGCATTCATGGTCGCCGGCGCCGGGTTCGGTGACGCGATCGCGGACGTGTTCCATACTTCGAAGCAGCCGGTGTACCCGACGATCCCGCTCGCGGTGATCGCCGCCGTGATCGCTACCTCCGCGCCCTTCCTGACGCGTCCGGTGCGGCGAACCGGACAAGCACTGCTGATCCTGGCCGCATTCGGCACCCTCTACCGGGGTGACGGATCGGCCAATGCGGTGATCGCGGCGCTCGTGCTCGGGTGGGGGATCGCGGCACTCCTGCATCTCGCCCTGGGCTCGCCCGCCGGTCGCCCGACGACCGCGCAGATCGCGGCCGCGCTCGCCGAGCTCGGTGTCGACGTGTCCGACGTCCGCCTCGCACCGGAGCAGACGAGCGGCTTCACCACGGTGCTCGCGAACCGGCCCGACGGCGCGGTCCTGCCGGTGCGGGTGTACGGACGCGACGCCGCCGACACGCAGTTCATCGCCAAGTTCTGGCGGTTCCTGCTGTACAAGGACTCCGGCGTGACGCTGTCGGTGACCCGGCTTCAACAAGTCGAGCACGAGGCATTGTGCGAACTCGTCGCGGCGCAAGCGGGCGCGCACGTCCCGGACCTCGTTGCCGCGGGGATTGCCGGTCCCGGAGCCGCGTTGTTGGTAACGGGCCCTGTCGATGGCGTTGCACTTGCCGACGTCGCGGACCCGGATGCCGCACTGCGGAGCCTGTGGCACGACGTGGCGCGCCTGCGGAACGACCGCGTCGCGCACGGCGCTCTGGATCTCGACCATGTCGTGGCCGTCGACGGGACGCCCACGATCATCGATTTTTCCACCGCGTCGGTCTCGGCGCCGCAACACCGGCTCGACCAAGATGTCGCGCAGTTGCTCGTGTCGTCCGCGCTGGTCGTGGGCGCCGAGCGGGCGGTCGCGGCGGCACGCGATGGGATCGGCGTGGACGCGCTCGGAGCCGCACAGCCGTTCATCCAGAAGCCGGCGCTCGGCCGTTCGACACGACAGGCATTGCGGCACGACAAGAAGCTGCTCGACGCGCTGAACGAACGGGTGAGTACAGCCACGGGCGTGGAAGTGCTGGCGCCCATCGAGGTGCGGCGGGTGAAGCCGCTGACGATCGCCATGATCGTCGGGCTGCTGTTCGCGCTCTGGGTGATCCTCGGGCAGGTCGGCAGCATCAGCGCCCTCGTCGACACGCTCGCGAGCGCCGAGTGGGGGTGGGTGCTCGTGGCCGCCGTCCTGACGCAATCGACCAACGTCGCGTACGCGTTCACCACGATCGGCTCGGTCGAGCAGAAGATCCCGCTCGGTCCCGCGGTCGTGATGCAGTACGCGATTGCGTTCACCAACATGATCCTGCCGACGGGCGCGGCATCCACCGTCATGAACATTCGCTTCCTGCAGAAGCAGGGCGTCGGTTTGGCGGTGGCCACGTCGTCGGGCGTGCTCTGTGGCCTGTCGGGGACGTTCGCGCAGTTCGTTCTCTTTGTCATCACCGCGATCGCGATCGGACAGTCGGCCGAGCTCAGCGAGGTGGGGGGCGGCGGGACCGACGGATTGATCCTCCTCGTCGTGGTGATCGCGGCGATCGTCGTGGGTGTCGTGCTCGTGGTCCCGAAGCTGCGCCACGTCGTGAGCGAGAAGGTCTGGCCGCAGTTCATGGCCGGGCTGCACAACCTCTGGCATGTCATGTCCACGCCGCGCCAGCTGTTCCTCGTGCTGGGCGGCTGCTTCGGAGCGCAGATCCTCTACGCCCTCGGGCTCGGCGCGTCGCTCGCCGCGTACGGGGGGAGCCTCCCGTTCGGCGAGTTGCTCTTCGTCTGTACGGGCGCCGGCTTCCTCGCGAGCATCGTGCCCGTGCCCGGCGGCATCGGCGTCGCCGAGGCCTCGCTGATCGCGGGCCTCACCGCGTTCGGGATCGCACCGGACGTGGCGTCGGCGGCGGTCGTCACCTACCGCCTCTTCACCACGTACCTCCCGCCGATCCCCGGCAGCTACGCGACGAAGTGGCTCGTCGCCAACGGCGACCTGTGACCCTGATGGGGGTCAGAGCGTGGCGGTGAGGGTCATGGCGGTTTGGCCGTCGGCGCGGATGGCGGCGAGGTCGGCGCCGGTATCGGTGGTGGATCCGGTGAGCCAGAACTTGCGGTTGGCGAAGAGCGGCACGCGTGCGCGGAAGGAAATACGGCGCACAGGCTGACCGACGCGGGCGCGTGCAAGCTCGGAGAGGAGCGTCGCGGTCAGCGGGCCCTGCACCACGAGATCCGGATACCCCTCGACCCGCGTCGCGTACGGCTCGTCATAGTGGATCCGGTGCGCGTTGAACGTGAGCGCGGAATAGCGGAAGAGGAGCGCGGGGTCGGCGGTGCGCTCCTCGACCCATTCGGTGTCGGGCGCGTTGTCGGCGTCGGGGCCGGGGGCGATCGCCTTCGTGGGCTCACGCAGTACGAGGTCCTGCTCCTCCTCGATGCACACCTCGTCGCGCTGCGCGATGACGTGCTCGACGGTCACCAACCAGAAGCGGCCGGTGGAGCCCTCCTTGAGCTCAGCCGAGATGACACGGCTCGCGCGTCGCGCCGGCTCGTCGATCGTGAGCGGACGAACGCTGCGCACCCGACCGCCGACCCACATGCGGTGTGGGAACGCAGCCATCTCCGCCCGGCGACGCGGGTGGCCGTCGTCACCGAGCGCCCGAGTCGGCGTGTCGGGGAGGAAGCATGTCCAGTGCCACGGCAGCGGGAGCTCGCCCGCGTCGAGCAGGTGTGGATCGACGTCGAGCGTGACCGCGAGGAGCACGGCGTGCTCGTACGCGACGTTCGCGGTGACCCGGGGGGTGAAGCCGGTGTCGGCGAGAACCGGCTCGCTCACACTCGCTCGTTCACGGCGCGCCTGCGACGAGCCCGTCGTCGTGCAGACGGCCGATCTCGGCGACCGTCATGCCGAGCACCTCTGCGAGGATCTCGTCGGTGTGCGTGCCGAGCAATGGGGCGGCGAGTGGCGCGACCGGAGGCTCGGTCGGGAACCGGAGCGGCGACGCCGGGGTGCGCAGCTCGCCGATGCCGGGCTGGTCGACGTCGGCGAACACCGGATTCTTCTCGGACACGCGCCAGTCGTCGTCGAGGAGCTGCGTGAAGGTCTGGTACGGGCCCCAGCACACGCCGTGCTCGTCGAACGAGGTGCGGATCTGGTCGAGGGTGTGCGACTCGAACCAGGGCGTGAGCAGCGCGGCAATCGCGTCGCGCGCGCGGTAGCGGTCTTCTTCCTTGGTGAAGTCGGCGCTGAAGGCGCGCTCCATCGCCGGGAGGTGTGCCTCGATGCCGGTGGCGCGCACGAGCATCTGCCACTGGTTGAGGCTGATCGCCACCACCATCACCCGACGTCCATCGCGGGTCGGGAAGTCGCGCCCGAACGCGCCGTACATGTCGTTCCCGAGCGGAGGCCGGTTCGCGTGGGTCGTCTGCGCCTGGCCGAGAAAACCGAGGTTCGCCACCATGGTGAACGCGACGTCGGCGAGTGAGATCTTCACCAGCTGTCCCTCGCCCGTGAAGCGCCGCTGCCGTTCGGCCGCGAGCAGACCGATCACCGCGTTCAGCCCGGTTGCGATGTCCCACGCGGGCAGCGCGTGGTTGACCGGTGACGACGACCCGACCGGGCCCGTCGCGAGCGCGATGCCCGATGCCGCGTTCACCGTGTAGTCGACCGCAGTGGTCTCGTCGGGGTTGCCGACGATGTTCACATAGACGAGGTCGGGCCGCAACGCGCGGAGCCGATCGTCGGCCAGCCATCCGGATTCAGGAAAGTTCGAGAGGAACAGCCCGGCACTCTCGCCCGGTGCGGTGATCAGCGCGGTGGCGATCTCACGGCCCTCCGGCCTCGACAGGTTGATCGCGATGGACCGCTTGCCCTTGTTCAGGCCGTTCCAGTAGAGGCTGACGTCGTCGTCGGTCACGGGCCAGCGCGCATAGTCGAGACCGCCACCGATCGTGTCGAAGCGGATGACGTCGGCACCGAGTTGCGCGAGCGTGAGCCCGCCCAGGGGCGCGGCGACGAACGCCGATCCTTCGACGACGCGCAAGTCCGAGAATGGCGCCATGCCACGAACCTAACGGCGCGTTGATCGAGCCGCCACCCGGCGTTATGGTTCCTCGGCGGTCGCCATCCTGGCGCCCGAATAGGGGGGATCATGGCGAGTGGGCGACGTTTCGTGCTCGGCGTTCCGGCACGGGCGCTCGCCGTCGCGGTCTGCTGCGCGGGCGCCATCTCCGGCACCGCGTCGGCCGCGAGCCAGCCGAAGCTCGACAACGGCGTCGGCACCAAAGCCGCGCTCGACAACCCGAACTGCGATCCGGAGACCGGCGAGATCAAGATCCTCCTCATCGCTCGTGCCCCATGCGTGAAGCACGTCGCCGCGAAGGACAACGGCGGCGCAACCGCTCGGGGCGTCACGCGCGACACGGTCAAGGTCGTCATCGTCTCGGCCGCCGACCCGACCACCGTCCCGTCGGACCTCGCGGGTGCCGTGCTCGGTGGCACGAACCAGGGAACCGGCAAGACCGGCACGCTGTCCGACGCCGCGCGCGACGAGAACAAGATGCTTTCGTCGTTCTACGAGACCTACGGGCGCAAGTTCGACATCGAGTTCTACACGCGGACCGGACTCGACGAGACATCGCAGCGCGCCGACGCGCTCGCGATCGCGGAGAAGAAGCCGTTCGCCGTGCTCTCCGCGCTCCCGATCACGGGTCAACTCCTGGCAGACAGGAAGATCATCAGCTTCGACACGCCGTCCGACCCGAAGGTCGTGCAGAAGCAGTCCCCGTACCGGTACTCGTGGTCGACCGACTACGTCTCGACATCGCTGCAGGCTGCGGAGGTGCTCGGCAAGGAGCTGTGGGGCGGCAAGGCGAAATGGGCCGGCGACGACTCGCTGAAGACGAAGACGCGCAAGTTCGGTCTCGTGTATCCCAGTTCGGCCGACGGAAACCCGTATCCCGACCTCGCGCGGTTCGAGAAGACCGTCAAGAAGTACGGCGGCGGCACGATCGACACGAAGGTCGCGTACACCGGCGCGACGGGCCCTGACGCAGCCTCCATCAACACCCAGAACCAGCAGAACGCAGTTCCGCTCATCACCAAGCTGAAGGACGCGGGCGTCACGACCGTTGTGGCCATCGCGTCGAGCTCGATGCTGGGGGGCCTCACCAAGGCGTCGACGTTGCAGGAGTACAACCCCGAGTGGTTCTGCGCCGAGTGGTTCAACTGCAGCTTCGACTACTTCGCGCGCCAACTCGACCAGCAGCAGTGGGCGCACGCGTTCGGCGTCGGGTCGCTGTACCCCGCACTCGAGGGCGACGCAGTCGACGGGCAGACGCAGCTCTTCCAGTGGTACTGGGGCAAGAACCAGGGCACGTCGAGCTCGTACATGTTCTCGATCCTCAACAACATGTATTCGGGGGTCCACATGGCGGGGCCGAAACTCACCGCCGCGACGTTCCAGGCGGGCCTGTGGTCGAAGCCGCTCGCTGGTGGCGCCGCCGACAGGTCGGTGACCGGGCTCATGAGCGGGTACGGCCCCCAAGTGGGGTTGCCGTACCCGGCGTTCGCCGCCTCCGGCGAAGACGGCGGGCTGTGGTGGTACAACGCGGAGATCGAAGGCGTCTCGAACGTCTTCAAGGTGAGCGGCAAGGGCAAGGCGATGTGGATGTACGGCGGGAAGCGCTACCTCCCGGGCAAGTACCCGAAGGGGGAACAGCCGCTGTTCGACGAGACTCAGGCGATCGCGTTCCTCCCCGCCAACTCCGACGCCTCCCTCGTGCCGCAGTACCCCTGCACCGGCTGTCCGAGCCAGGGTTCCTGACATGGGTCGCTCAGGCGAATCGGCGATACCCCGATTCGCTTTCTTCGCTCCGTAGCGGGCTCAGGATTTCTGAGGGATTGTCGTCGCCGCTTGGGCGATCAGCTTCTGCGCGTCACCCATCAAGCCCGACGGCGACCTCAGGATCATGTGCTCGACGTTCACCTGCGGGTAGGGCAGGGCGGCTGCGTACAGGCGCACGAGGAAGTCACCGACTTCCTCGGTGTCCATGAACTCCGCTTGCGCGAGCCCGTGCAGCGCCCAGTCGGTCATCAGGTCGTTGAGCAGCGGGAGGTCGAAGGAGTTCCCGAACTCGGTCGGCACCGTCGAACCCACGGCGATACACGAGAACCGGATGTTCGGGTGTTCGTTGTGCCAGCAGCGCAGCGACTCCTCGAGCGCGGCTTTGGAGACGCTGTACGCGCCGAGCCCGGCGCGTGGTTGGCCGATGGTCTCCGACGACAGCACTCCGACGATCCCGGCCGGCGCGAGGATCGGGAGCACCGCGTTGATCACCTGGTGCACACCGATGAGGTTCGTCCCGAGCACCGCGCGCCAGTCGTCGGCGGTCGTGTCGGCAAACCGCTTGAGCGGCGACATTGCGGCGGCGTGCAGGAGGATGTCGACTGCACCGAGCTCACGCGCCGCCGCGTCGGCAACGCGCCGGCAGTCGCCGTCGTTGGTGATGTCGGCGACGACGGTGGCACCGCCGCCGGCTTCGTCGACGAGCTCCGCGAGCCGATCGGCGCGCCGGGCCGCGGCCACGAGTTGTGCGCCCTCCCGCACCGCATGCAGCGCGAACGAACGGCCGATTCCCGCCGACGCGCCGACGACCACCACGCGTCGTCCGTCGAGCACTCCCACGGTGGACCCCCTTCGGTCGAATCCTGCGCTCGGCAACGTACCGCACGCACTTGACGTCCCGCTTCGGAGGCCCCAGGCTTGCAGGGCTCGAGCAGCGCGCACCCCACGGAGGACACCCATGACGGCAACCAGCACCGCTCGCGCAAGCATCATCGAAGCCGCGACGTCGTATCTCGACGCGCTCGTGAGCCACGACTCGGCGAGCGTGCGCCTGGCGGACGACGTGCGGCGCATCGGGAACGGCAAGGACATCGTGGCGGGTGCCGACGCGCTGCGCGCGGTGATCGAGCGCGAGCCCGTCGGCGCGATCACTCCGCCGCGGTGGGTCGTCGACGGCCAACACGCCGCGGCCGTGTACGACCTCGAAGCCGACCTCAGCCGGTCCACTCAGAGCGAGACGTTCGGCCCGCGCGATTCATGGATGCCCGGTTACATCGCCGAGCGATTCACCGTCGTCGATGGCCTGATCGCCGACATCGAGGTGGTCTACGCCGGCACCGAAGCGGGGCGTCCGCGTCCTCCGCGACCGGAGCGCTACCCACGCGCCACCGGCGCCGGCGCTCCCTCACGTCAACAGGTGATCGATGTGGCCTCGGCGTATCTCGCCGCGCTCGTCAGTCACGACGGGAGTCAGGTGCCGTTCGCGCCGCTCGCATGGCGGGTTGAGAACCAGCACAACAGCGGCAACTCCGGACCGGACATCGCGGCCGCGTTGGGAATCGAGATCATGCACGTGATCACCGGTGTACGCGACCAGAATTGGTATGTCGAGGACGACACCGCGGTGGTCTTCTACACGATCGACGTCGACCTCGGCCGGCTCCCGAATGCGGCCGCCGACGCGGCGAAGAGCGCGAAACGACTGGGAGAGCGGTTCAGAGTGTGCGACGGCATGATCGCCGAGATCGAGGCCGTGATTCCCGCAACCGATCTCTGATGCTCGGCGGGATGCCATACTCGACCCCGGAGGCGAACGGCTGCGGCGCAGGTATCCTGCGCCGCAGTGAGCCATGGCCCGAGCGGCCCGGCGCGAAGCGCTGGGAGCGGAAATTTGGAAGAACCGCGCCAGGCATGGCGTGACGAGTACGAACGCACGCCGCTCCGTGCCGTCCCCTTCGAGACGATGTCCGGCATCCCGGTCGAACCGGTGTACGGCGACGCGCCGTTCCCCGGGCAGTTCCCGTATACGCGCGGACCGTACGCGTCGATGTACCGCTCGAAGCCGTGGACCATGCGGATGTTCGCCGGGTTCGGCACCGCAGCCGACACGAACGAGCGGTTCCGCGCCCTGCTCGACGCAGGCGCAACCGGGCTGTCGACCGCATTCGACCTGCCCACGCTGATGGGCCGCGACTCCGACGACGCGTGGTCGGTCGGAGAGGTCGGGAAAGCGGGCGTCGCGGTCTGCACGCTGCCCGACATGGAAGACCTGTTCGCCGGCATCGATCTCGGTTCCGTGACCACTTCGATGACGATCAACGGTCCGGCCGCGGTGCTGATGGCCATGTACATCGCGGTTGGCGACCGAACCGGCGTGCCTCGGGCGAAGCTCGCGGGCACCATCCAGAACGACATCTTGAAGGAGTACCAGGCGCAGAAGGAATACCTGTACCCGCCGCGTCCGTCGATGCGCCTCGTCACCGACGTGATGCGCTTCACCACCGCCGAGATGCCGCGGTGGCATCCAGTCTCGATCAGCGGGTACCACATCCGCGAGGCCGGGTCGACGGCAGCGCAGGAGCTGGCCTTCACGCTCGCGAACGGGTTCGCCTACGTGGAGGCGGCGCGCGCGGCCGGGCTGGAGGTCGACGAGTTCGCGCCCCGTCTGTCCTTCTTCTTCAACAGCCACATCGACTTCTTCGAGGAGATCGGGAAGTTCCGCGCCGCGCGGCGAATCTGGGCGCGCTGGATGCGCGACGAGTACGACGCGGTCGACGAGCGCTCGCTCCGGCTGCGCTTCCACGCGCAGACGTCGGGAGCGTCCCTCACCGCCCAACAGCCCGAGAACAACATCGCCCGCGTCGCGCTCCAAGGGCTCGCCGCAGTGCTGGGCGGCGCGCAGTCGCTGCACACCGACAGCTTCGACGAGGCGCTCGCGCTGCCGTCCGACAAAGCCGCGCGCATCGCGCTGCGCACCCAGCAGATCATCGCCGAGGAAACGGGCGTCGCCCACGTCGCAGATCCACTCGGCGGTTCCGCGTACGTGGAGTGGATGACCGACGAGCTGGAGCGTCAGGCCGAGGAGGTCTTCGCGCGGGTACGAGACGCCGGCAACGGGTCGATGCTCGAAGGCGTGTATGCGGGCATCGACGATGGTTACTTCGTCGGCGAGATCGCGGACGCCGCGTACCGCTTCGAGTCCGGCGTCTCGTCGGGTACACGCGTCGTCATCGGGGTCAACGCGGCAACCGACGGCAACGACGGCGCGCCGAACACGCTGTACATCGGGCCCGAGGTGGAGGATCTGCAACTGAACCGCCTCGTGACGGTCAAGGAACGGCGTACCGCCGACGAAGTCGCCGCCGCGCTCGGCAGGATCACCATTGAGGCAGCGGATTCCACCGTGAACCTCATACCCGCGTTCATCGACGCGGTGAAGGCCGACTGCACGCTCGGCGAGATCTCGGGAGCTCTCGAAGGCGTCTTCGGCAGCTACCGCGAACCCGCGACGGTCTGAGTCACCGAGCGAGCCCACCAACGAACTGGCGTCGCTGGAGTCGGTATAACCGCCTCGAACGACGCCGGTTGGGTGGGGAACTAGGTGCGGGACTGCGCGATGACGGCGCGGGTGGCGTCGGCGAGGCGGAGCGCGAGGTCGAGGGGGTCGGTGGCGGCAATGAGATCTGCGTTGATGGCTTCGACGGTGATCGGGCCGTCGTAACCGATGCCGTCGAGCGCCCGAAGCAATCCGGTGAGGTCGGCAGCACCAACGCCCGGCACGAGCCGACCCTCGTAGGTGGCACGACCGAAGTCGTCGGGGCGGACGGCAGGCGCGTCGTCGAGTTGCACCGAGAACACCGCGGCGCCGGGTACCTCTGCGAGTTCCTCGAGGGTCGATGGCCCCCAGTGGATCTGCCAGGCGTCGACCGTGATGCCGACGTCACGGTGGGGAAGCAGCGCGCGCACCGCGACGAGATCCGCGAGCGTGCGGACCAGCGAACCGCGCGCGAACTCGATCCCGACGCGCACGCCGAACGTGGCAGCCTCCTCGCACATGCCGTCGACGACTTCGGCGATGGCTTCGTGCGACGTACCGCGCTCGCCGACGATGATCGCGTTCGACTGACGGGCTCCGAGCGCGGCCGCCGTGTCGAGCACGAACGCGCGCGGTGCGGCCTGGAGGTACGGCTCACCGGGATCACCCGGACCCGCCCACGCGACCAGCGCGTCGACCTCGTATGCGACCACGTTCGCGTCGTCGAGCATCGCCCGAAGGTCCAAGGCGCGGTAGCCGGCCTCGAGCGCCGCTCCATACGTTTCTGGAGGCCACAACGAGAGCCCGGCGAAGCCACCGTGAACCGCGGCTTCCACCAGCGTGGGGAACGGCGGGCATCCGACCGACGACGCGGTGAGCACCAGGTCGTCGCGCCCGAGCGTCGTCACGGCTAGAAGATACGCGAGACTCCAGCCCTGCTCGCGCACGTCCGCAGCCGCTTCGGCACACTCGTCCGCCGTGTTCCCGACGAGCGCGCGCGCCGGCGGCCGGGCGACGCCGTCCGCGTCGTCGTCGCGATTGCTGTCCTGACCCTGCTCGCGCTCCACGCGAACGACCCAACCGCCGCCGAGCGAGCGTTCGCTCGCTTCCTGCGACTGCTGCCCGACGACGCGCACACGTTCATCCTGATCTTCTACGACCTGCTCGCGTTGTGGGCGCTCGCGCTCGTCGCCTTCGCGCTCCTCCTCGTGCGCCGGTGGCGACTGGCACGCGACGTGGTCACCGCCGGCGCGCTCGCGTGGCTGCTCGGCCGCCTGGTTGCCGTCTTCGTGCACCGGACCGACCTTGCGCACGCCTTCTCGGTGGTCTTCGACCCGACCGACGTGCCTCGTTTCCCCTTGGTGCGCATCTCGATGGCAGTCGCGGTGATCACGGTCGCGTCGCCCTACCTGGCCCGCCCGACCCGCCGTGTGGGTCAGGGCATCGTGCTGCTGCTCGCGCTGGCCACCATCTATCTCGGGCGGTCGCTTCCCACCGACGTGGTCGCGGCGTTCGTCCTCGGGTGGGGCGTCGCTGCGCTGGTGCACCTCGTGTTCGGCACTGCCGCGCGCCGCCCGACCGTCGAACAGGTGACGCGTGCGCTCGCCGGGTTCGACATTCCCTGCGACGGCGTGCACGCCGCCGACGACCAACCGGTTGCGCGTGCGGTGTTCCTCGCTCGAGGAGCCGAGGGGCCACTCCGCATCATCGCGATCGGCCGTGACGAGGCCGACGCGCAACTCATGGCGCGGGTCTGGCGCTGGATCGCGTACCGCGACGCGCCACCGACACTGTTCCCGACCCGGCGACAGCAGGTCGAGTACGAGGCGTACACGATGTTGCTCGCACGTGAGGCCGGCGCCCGCGTCCCGCATGTCGCCATCGCGGGAACGAGCGACTCGCTGGCGTTGCTCGTGGCCGAGGACGTACACGGCGAACCGCTCGGTCCGCTTTCGCTCGAGGATGCGTGGGAGCAGGCCCGCATCCTGCACCACACCCATATTGCGCACGGCCGCCTCGACGCCGATCACGTCGTCGCAAACGACGGAAGCGTCACGATCGTCGGGTGGGAGCGCGCATCGACCGGCGCGCGCGAGCGTCAGCTCTCCGCCGACGTCGCGCATCTCCTCGCCGCCACCGCTGCCATCGTCGGTCCCGACCGTGCCGTCGCGGCCGCGATCGACGGCGTGGGAACAGACGGGGTCGCGGCCGCGCTGCCCCTTCTCCAGCCGGGCGCGCTTTCGGGCGTGACCAAGTCGGCGCTCGATCGCGCGGCGTCCGACGACGCCCTCGCCGAGCTCCGCGAGCGTGCCGCAGCCGCAGTCGGCACCGAACCCCCCGAGTTGCACGAGTTGTTCCGGGTCAACCCGCGGCAGCTGCTGATGGCGATCGGAGCGCTCGTCGCGATCGCGGTGCTACTCAGCCGCGTGGGCAACCCGGTGGAGTTCTGGGACTCGATCCGGAACGCGAAGTGGGCGTACGTCGTGCTCGCATTCGGGCTCGGTCTGCTCACCGATGTGGCGTTCGCGGTGGCGTTCCTCGGTACAGTCCCGGTGCGCATCCCGTTGTGGCCGAGCGTCGAGCTGCAATCGTCGATGTCGTTCTCGAACCTCGCGGTGCCGATCGCGGCCGACACCGCGATCCAGATCCGGTTCCTCCAGAAATTCGGCCTCGACCTGTCGTCGGCGGTCGCGACCGGTGGGATCTTCAGCACGGTCTCGGAGTTCTTCGTCCAGGCCACGCTGTTCGGAATTGCACTGTGGCTCTCACCCGACTCGATCGATTTCGGGAGGATCGACACGAACCAGGTCGTGGTGGTCGTGCTCATCGCCATCTTCCTGATCGGTGTCGGGGTAGCGGCGGTGTTCAGTGTGCGGCGCATCCGGCACGCGGTGGTGCCGCGGATCGTGCGGGCAGCGCGCAGCGTGTGGGACGCGATGAGGAGCCCGACACGGGTCGCGCTTCTCATCGCTGGCAACGTCACTGCGAACTGTCTCTACGCCGCATCGCTGCTCGCGTGCCTGCACGCGTTCGGCAGCGCGGTCGACTTCTGGACGCTGCTCGCGCTCAACATCGGAGTCAGCCTCATCGCGTCGCTCGTCCCGTTCCCCGGCGGCGGCACCGCGGTGTCCGCGGTCGGCATGTCGGGGATGCTCGCGGCAGTGGGCGTACCCACCGCGGTCGCGACCGCGGCGGTGATCGCGCATCAGCTCGCCGTGAGCTACCTGCCGGCCATCCCCGGCTGGTTCGCGACCAACGATCTCGTTCGAAAGAAGCTGCTCTGAAACGGAGCGCGATGGTTCAAGTGGGCACGCTCGCCGGTCGTGCGTTGCGACCGAGCAACTCGATCACGAGCAGGCCGATCAGCACGAGCACCGCGATCAACAGCACGGCCACCGGTCCCGGATTGGTGAGTACGACGAGGATGACCAGACCGATCCCGACCACGAGGGTGCGCAGCGGGTTGCGGTACTGGTCGACGAACGTAGCGACCGGCGACGCAGCCTCACCCGGCTCGAGATCGCGGCTCGTGCCGCGCACACGCGCGCGGATACGCGTGGCGGCGTGCCCCGGACCGCTGAGCCACGCGCCGATGGCCACCACGATGGCGAGCACGAAGGACGTGCGCAGCGCGGTGCGGAGGAAGCTGAGTACCTGGTCGTACACCGCGGATGCCGCATCCTGGTTGACCCTCGACGGCAGCGAATCGAGATAGATGCTCCGGCCGAGGTTGAAGAGTATGAGCATCAGCGCCATCGCGAACGCGATCCCCAGCGCCGTTCGAAGGATCGTGCGGGGACGATTGCCCGACAGCCAGATCGCGATCGCGAGGAACACGAGCAACACGAACGGCAGGTAGTTTGCCACGTCGTTCAAGAGATCGACCGCGCCTTGCGCCTTCCGCAGATCCTGCGAGTCGAGGAGCACGATCTGCTTGTTCAGCCGCGTCGCGTCGACATCGTCGAACAGGCCGATTCCGGCCTTGCTCAACGCCGCGGTGACCTTCCCGACGACCGGTCCGAGGTGCACGACGACCTGGCCGTTCTTCGTTGTGATGCTCTCGGTGCCCTCGCCCTGGAGCACCGCGACCACCTGCGTGTGCGCCCGCTTGTTCATCTCGTTCCAGAGCGTTTCGAACTTGTCGGATTCCACGATCTTCAGGGTCGCGGTGTGCACCACTTGCTCGGCCCCGCCGGCGATGACCGGCGCGAGCTTTTCGGCCTTCGTAGGAAGCAGGTCGGAGATCTTCTGCTCGAGCCCGGTTTCCTCGATGAGCGCGTTCGTCACGCGGGTGGCCACCGCCTCCTGGATGGCGGGGTCCGTCGCGAGTGGCGCCATGGTGTCCACGTACTGATCGGTGTGGAGGACCGTGTTGCGGACCCACACGCCGAGCACCGAAATGGGCGCGAGCACGCACACGAGCACCACCAGCACGCTCACGAGGGTGCGGCGCCACCGTGGCAGCTTGGGTGGGCCGGCGGGCTCTGCGCTCAGAGGTTCTGACCCGGGGGAGGTATCAGATCCTTCGGTCGGCTCGGCCATCGGTGCCCTCCCTGCGCGAAGCGGTGCTCGCCGCGGACTCGGGTCGAGCGGGCGGAGTGTAACGCTCCCGACTGTCCTGATCCGCGGACACACCGTGCATGCGAACCCGCTCGGCCCGCCGCTCGGCACGTTCCTGGCGCCGCTGCCAGACCGACGCATTGATGACGGCCGACGCCGTGATCAGGCGACCGAGCAGGTACGACCACAAGAGAAGTGCGAGTGCCGCTCCGATCGCGCCGTAGGTGTCGGTCTTGCTCTCGATCTCGTGCGCGATCCAGTACACGGTGATGATGTGCAGCACGAACACACCCACCGCGAGGAACAGGGCGCCGGGAACGAGATCAGGCCAGCGCGTGGGCTGCCGGGGCAGAAGGATGCTGGCCACGAGCCCGATGGAAAACGGAATAAGGCTGGAAACGAGGATCCCGAGGAGGCCGAGGATGAAGGATCGCTCACCCAAGTGGTCGATCATCCCGGCGAAGATGAACGCGACGGTGGTGAGCCCGAGCAAGCCGAGCGTTGGCACGGTCATCTTCTTGAGCTTCGGAGGAACCACGCCCCAGATGAGCCCGTAGACGATCCGGAGCACCTTGAGCAGCGCGCGAGTGCCGAAGAACAGTGCGAACAGACCCACGAGCAAGGCGGTGACGCGCGAGAAGCCCGAGAGATCGGCCGCGCCGCCAACCGCCTTTGCGATGAGGCCCCCGATGCCGGCATCACGCGCGAGGTCGCCGGGATCCTGGTCGGCCGCATCGGCCGCGACCCCGAACCCGACCACCGCGACGAACACGTACGGCACGAGGAACAGGAAGACTCGAAACGCCACCGCGCCCGCGAGCACCACGCCGCCGGTGGCGACGTCGCGGTCGAAGGCCCGGAACCCGGCGTCGATGAGCGGCGACCGGGGCCGCGAGCGTTCGAGCCACTCCCGTGTGTCCTCGACGCGCCGCGTGAGCCGCGTCTGCTCCGCCTTGAGGCGCTGCGTAGTGCGGGCCACACGACCGGAATCGGCCTCGGGTTCGGGAGGTTCCCTCGTGGGCTCCACCAGGCAACCGTAGATCAGGCGCGCGTTAGCGGAGCGGCCCCGAACTGGCGATCTGGTACTTCGTGAGATCGCTCCCGGTGACGCCGAGGCCGCCGAGTGCGCCACCGAACTCGGCCATGTGGGGAGTCGCGAAATGCGTAGCGAGCGCCTCCTCGGTCTCCCACCGCTCGAAGATGCGCACGCGGCCCGCGTCGAACGGGTCGGGCATCATCAGGTAGGCGTGACAGCCATCCTCGGCCTCCGACGCGCGCATCAACGGCTCGGCGGCTTCGAGCAGCTTGGCGCGGTTCTCGGGCGCGAGGTCGAGCGTTCCGGCAATGATCAACATGTCGTCCTCTCGGTCAGGGATTCAGATCCGCGAGCCCCGAGTATGCCGGGTCGTAGCGCTTGGCGCGGAAGGTCCACCACGGCTGGATCGGAACGCCCGCGCCGGTTTCCTTCGGCGTGTCCTTGCGCACAGTGAACCGTGTGTTCTCGTACTCCCACACGATCTTGCCCGACTCGTCGACCTCGACCATGAGGCCCTGCGGGCCGTACGTGACGAGGGTGTTGCCGTTCGGGAAGCGCTGCGCGCTCGAGATGATCGCCGAGAAGAGCGCTCCCTTCGTCTTCTTGGGGTAGACGGTCACGCTCGTCGACGTGAACACGCCGTTCGCGTCCTTCATGTACTGACCGTTCTCCATCGTGGGCTTCACCTGTTCGACGCTCGAGTACTCGCGGATCTCGGGTAGCCCGTTGCTGAAAACGAGGATCTCGCTCGCGCCCGGATAGCCCGCGGGGATCCAGTACGGGTCGTGCTGGACGAAGAGCTGCTGGTCGACCGGGCCGCCCTTGCCGTACGCCGCGGGATTGCCGTAGCGGAACAGCAGGTCGCCCGCGGGGCCGCGCGCTTCCTCGGTGGTGATGCCGTGGTCGACGATCCAGAGCTCGCTGAACGAGCGTGAGCTGATCATGAGCTGGTCGAGCTCCGCGTTGTAGGCGACCGCGTTGGCGTGGTTCCAGTCGGCGTCGCCGGTCGAACCGGGAAGCACGTAGTTGAGGTCGATCTTCTCGGGATGGGCGGAGACGTCGCCGTAGTTGGCGAGCGACGGATCGCGCTCCTGCACGAGGTGGTCCCACACGTGCCACTCCCACACGATGCTCTTCGTCGCGGGCGAGTATTCGCCGATCTTCTCGGGCCAGAGCTCCTTGCTCGACAGGAGCTTCGGGTTGCGGCCCGCGGCGAGCGCCTCGTTCCCGGTCTTCCGTTCCCACGCGAGGATCAGCACGTTGCCGTTCGGAAGCGGCGCGATGTCGTGGTGCTGCATTGCGACGTCGTCGGCGATCTCGTACTGCCACACGACGTTGCCGTCCCAGTCGAGCTCCTCGACGCGGCCGCCGGCGCCGCGCCCCTCTTTCCACACGCCCAAGGTCTTGAGGTTGCCGGCGCGGAGGAGATGCCCGTTTGGGAGCAGGTACTGGATCAGTCCGGGCTGGGTGCTCGTCTTCCACGAATGGGCCACGGTGCCGTCGAGCTCGATGAGATAGGTGCGCTGCAGCTCGAGCGGCGAGTAGAGCGTGTACCCGGGCGATGCGGCCGCGGTGTTCACGATGACGCCCCGCGGCTTCTTGGCGCGCGCTTCGGTGTCGGCCGCGGTCGCGACCGGCGCGCTCGCGAAGGCGACGAGGAGCGCGGCCAGCGCGAGCGCGAGCCGGCGGAGACGCCGATGCGGGCGGGGTGGGGGCATCACGGGGAGGCTACCGAGAGCGCGGGCGTGACGCATCGGTGTGGCCGAGAACCTTCTGGTTTCGGCCTGGTTGACGGCCTGTCGGCATCCGCGACAAGCTGTAACCGAACCACTTTTCGACGCTCAGGAGACAGGTACGCCATGACCGACAACGGCCAGCAGCGCTTCGCGGAACGGATGTTTCCGGAGCCCGTCGACCCCGCGATCGCGCGGCCGGACCGCGCGACCAGCTCCGTCGAGCACGGCACCGACACCGGCCCGAAGGGCGAATGGCGCAACGAGGTCTGGTACCAGGGCAGCGGCAAGCTCGGCGAGAAGGCCGTCGAGCGGATCCAGATCTACCCGCCCACTCACGGCCAGCAGACCCAGGGCGACCCCTGGGAGCCGGTGCGCATCGGGATCCTCGTCGACATGGAGCTCGGCCAGCTCCTCGCCGATTGGATCGACCCCACGATCCTCGCGATCGAAGATGCGATGAACGAAGGCGTGTACCAGCGCGGACCGATCGAGCTGGTCACCGTCGACGCGCGCGGCCTCCCGCGCGAGAACTACCTCAAGGCGCGCAAGGGCTACCTGAAGCTGGTCGAGGAGGGCTGTGTCGTGGTTCTCGGGCCGATGATCTCCGACAACTCCGTCAACATCCGCGACCTGGTGAACGAGACGGGCGTCGCGTGCATCGGCTGGACCGGCTCGGTCCGGTTCGACGGCGAGTACTGCTTCACGGTAGCCAACGGCGACATCCCCACCGAGTCGGTGATGGGCGCGCAATGGTGCAAGCAGAACGGCTACGAGAAGGTCGGGTTCTTCTGGGAGCTGGGCTCGTCGGGAACCGACTACCGCGACTGGTTCCTCAGCGAAGCGCGCAACCTCGGCTTGGAGATCGTCGACACCGTGCCGCTGTCACCGAACCCGGTGGGTATGCAGGAGAGCCTGGCCAAGATGCGCGACCGCGGCGCGCAAGCGGTCGTGTACATGGGCTACGGCTACTCCACGTTCCACTTCAAGCGCGGGTTCGACGCGCTCGGCTGGGACCCGCCGCGCTTCATGGGCACCGCGTTCATGTTCTACTCGAACACCAACGAATGGGCCGAGGGGCTCGAGGGCTGGCACGGGGTCGACCAGTTGGGTGAAGACGGCATGAACCCGAACTACAACGCGATGATGGAGCGCTTCGAGAAGCGCTTCGGTCACAAGTCGGGAAACGTCGTCGACGCGTTGGCGTACGACACCGCGCGCGCCGCGATCCACGGCATCGCGAACGCGACGATCGCGATCCCCAAGGAAGTGAAGCTCGGGCTCGAGAAGATCAAGTGGATGCCGTGCACGAACGGCGGGCCGGCCACGTACGTGACCTTCGCGCCCCACGACCACCGCGGCTACAAGGGCGACTTCCTTGTCATCCGCCACCTGCGCGGCGGGAAGTGCGAGTTCGTCGGGTACCACCGCCCGCAGTGGCCGTCCAACACGATGCAACTTGCGTCAACAGACGGCGTATAGCGCCCGCAGCTGACGCAGGTTCGTTGCTAGTGTAGTGTCCTTGATTTGAGCGCGCGGTTGTGGGATGGTTGGTCATGGC
>JBBDHW010000035.1 GCA_040880805.1 Acidimicrobiia bacterium
GAACCGCTCGTCGAGCCGCGCCGCGATCTCTGCAGGCGTCATCATGCGCGTGCGCGCCGCCGCGAGCTCGATCGCGAGCGGGATGCCGTCGAGGCGGGCGCAGATCTGTGCGACGGCAGGCTCGGTGTTCGCGTCGAGCTCGAACCGGCCGCCTGCTTCCTGGGCGCGGTCGGCGAAGAGCTGCACCGACTCACTGGTCAGGTCGAGGGAGGGCACGGTCATCTGCCGTTCGCCTCGGAGCCCCAACCCTTTGCGGCTGGTCGCGAGCACGCGCACGCCCGGGCAGGCTCGCACGATGGCGTCGACCGTGCGAGCGGCAGCGCCGATCAGGTGCTCGCAGTTGTCGAACACCACGAGGAGCTCTTTCGCGCGCAGCGCGTCGACGATGCTCTCGGCCATCGACATGCCCTGACGCGGCTGGATCGCGAGCGCCGCCGCGATCACGTCGGGCAAGCCCGCCGGGTCGGTCAAGGGCCCGAGCTCGACGAGCCACGCGCCGTCGCGGAAGCGGGGGAGGAGCTCGGCGGCAACCTGGATCGCGAGTCGGGTCTTGCCGACACCGCCGACGCCGGTGAGGGTCACCACGCGTGCGCCGTCGAGCGCGTCGATCACGTCGGCCATGTCCTCTTCTCGTCCGACGAACGACGTCGTCTGGAGCGGCAGGTTGGTCGGGAAGCTCTCGATCGAGCGCAGCGGCGCGAACTCGCGGGTGAGCTCCGGGTGGATCACCTGGTGGATGTACTCGGGATCGCCGAGATCGCGCAGCCGGTGCTCGCCGAGGTCCACGAGCTCCACCGGCGCGTCGCGGAGCAGCTCGCTCGTGGTGAGCGACACGATGATCTGCCGCCGTGTGGGACCGACATGAGACGTGCGGCGCGGTTGGAGGCGGTGCCGTAGTAGTCGCCGCCGCGGAGTTCGGCCGCGCCGGTGTGGATGCCCATGCGGACACGCAACGGGCCGGTCGTGTCCCACTCCTGCGCTTCGAGCGCGACCTGCGCCGCGATCGCGGCGTCGATCGCGTCGGACGCGGTCGTGAACGCGGCGTGCGCGCCGTCACCCGTCGTCTTCACGATCTGACCGTTGTGCGACTCGATCGCGTCGCGCACGATTGCGTCGTGACGCGCCAGTGCGTCCTGCATCGCGTCGGGATGCTCCTCCCACAGGCGCGTCGAACCTTCCAGGTCCGTGAACAGGAACGTGACCGTCCCCGTCGGCAGCTCGGGACTCATGATCGGGGCTCTTCCGGTGTGGCACAATCGTGGCCATGACCACCGAGTCGCTCCGCAACGTGAAGGACCATCTGTCCGAGTTCGTCGACCGGGTCGAGAAGCATCACGAGCGTGTCGTTGTCACGAGGAACGGCCGGCCGGCGGCGGTGCTGATCTCGCCCGACGACCTCGAATCCCTCGAGGAGACCCTCGCGTGGCTGTCGGACCCCGAGCTGCGACGAAGGTTCGAGGAGGGAACGGCGGATCTTGCCGGCGGCCGTATCGTGACGGGTGAGGATCTCGCCCGGCGTTACCCGCGGCGTTGACGCGCTCCACGCTCGAGGTTGCCGCATCGGCGGAGCGATCATTGGCTCGACTTCCCGACAAGGTGGCGGCTGCCGTCGTCGAGTTCATGCTGGGTCCGTTGCTCGACGCTCCCAGACGGGTGGGCGCGCCGCTCCGGGACGAGCTCGCCGGGGCCTATTCCGCGCGCGTCGGCGCATACCGCATCCTCTACGAAGTGATCGACGGTCGGCAGGTTGTGCGCGTCATCGCGCTCGGTCACCGGGCCGACGTCTACCGCCCGCGCTGACGAGTCCTCGAGGCCTGCCATCCGCCGTTCCACCTCCTCGATCACCGCATTCTGGCCGAATCCGGCACTTCGCGTTGGGCCGTCTACCCTCCCAGCCATGTCCGAACGATCACGAGACCTTCCTCGTCGCACGTGCCTCTCCGTGCCGGGCTCCAGCGAGAAGATGCTCGGCAAGGCCCCGAGCCTCGGTGCCGACATGGTGTTCCTCGACCTCGAGGACTCCGTCGCACCGCTCGAGAAGGAAGCCGCCCGCGACAACGTCGTGAAGGCGATCAACTCCCTCGACTGGGGCGACGCCGTGCTCTGCGTGCGGGTGAACGCCTGGGACTCGAAGTGGACCTATCGCGACGTGGTCCATGTGGTGGAGAACGCGTCGGAGCGCCTCGACGAGCTGATGCTGCCCAAGGTGCAGTCGGCGAGCGAGGTGGTGGCGCTCGACCTGCTGCTCACGCAGATCGAGCAGGTCACCGGCCGTGCCGGCCGCGTGGGGATCGAGGCGCAGATCGAGACGGCGCGGGGCCTCATCAACGTCGAGGAGATCTGCGCGGCGTCACCGCGTATGGAGACGATCGTGTTCGGGCCGGCCGACTTTGCCGCGTCCACCGAGATGCCGGTGCTCACCGGTGGCGTGCAGATCCCCGAGTACCCCGGCGACCACTTCCATTACGTGTTCGCCAAGATCCTCATGGCCGGCCGCGCCAACGGGCTCCAGGTGATCGACGGCCCGTTCCTCAAGATCCGGGAGCTCGACGCGCTGCGCGAGTACGCGATGCGTACGCGCATTCTGGGCTACGACGGCAAGTGGGCGCTCCATCCCGACCAGGTCACGGTGATCAACGAGGTGTTCACGCCCACCCAGGAGCAGTTCGACCGAGCGTTCGACATCCTCGAGGCGTACGAGCACGCCACCGAAGGCGAGCGGCGCGGTGCGGTGATGTTCGGCGACGAGATGATCGACGAAGCGAGCCGCAAGATGGCGCTCAAGTTCGTCACCCGCGGTGAACGCGCCGGCATGTCACGCAGCTGAGGTCGATCGGCGACGTCCGCTCGGGGCCAAACGCGCGCGTTTGGGTGCGGAAACCGCTCCCGAACGCGTACTTTTGGTTCTTCTCCGATTCTGGCAAGCTGGCGGTGACCGCGGTCGCGGTCGGCGCGGCGATCACGGGTGGTGCCATCGGCGCTTCCGTCGTCGGCACGCCAACGCCCAAACCGACTCCTCGTCATCCGCGTCGAGCTCCACCGCCGCGTCGAACAGCGCTGCGCCGGCACCGGATCCGAGCCAGGGTGGCCACACCGCGAACGGCATCACCGAAGCGTTGCTCACCGGTGACGCCGCGGCTCAGGTGACGGCCGCGGCCCAGGCTGCGGTAGCCGGTCGGATGGCAGCAAGGTCACCGTGAAGGTCAATGCCGACTTCAGCATCGCGAGCGTCGAAGACGGCATGCGCTAGGCCACCGGCTACCCCAGTGCATGCTCGGCGAGGCGGCGGGCGATGACGCGCAGGCAGAGCGTCTCGTCGGCGCCTTCGAAGATCGACAGCACGCGTGCGTCCACGAAGTAGCGCGACACGGGGAACTCCTCGGCGTAGCCCATGCCGCCATGGAGCTGCATCGCCTCACGCGTGACCCACTCGGCCGCGCGACACACGTACGCCTTTACCATCGACGCCGCCAGCGTGCCCTCACCGCGGCCCATGCGCGCCGCGACGTCGTAGGAGAACTGACGCCCGGCCTGTATCGACGCCGCCATGCGCGCGAGCTTCGCTTGGCTGAGTTGGTAGTCGAACACCGGCTGGCCGAACACGATCCGCTCACGCGCGTAGTCGAGCCCGGCCTCGAACGCTGCCTGCATCAGCCCGACCGCGCGCGCCGCGGTCTGCAGCCGTCCGTTCTCGAATCCCTCCATCTGGAGGTAGAAGCCGCGGCCGAGGCCGGCTTCCTCGCCCACGAGATTCTCCGCGGGCACGAACCAGTCGGCGTACGACACCTCGAACGAATGCATGCCGCGGTACCCGATCGTGTCGATCGCGCGGCCCTCGATCTTGCCGCCGCCCTCTTGCTCGAGTGCGAACGAGTGGCCGGGTACCGCTTCCTTCTCCACGACGAACAGTGAGAGCCCGCGATGCGCAGCCGAACGGTCGGGATCCGTGCGCGCGAGGAGCATGATCAGCTCAGCGCGCCCGGCCAACGTCGCCCAGGTCTTCACGCCGTTCACGCGGTAGCCACCGTCGACGGGCGTTGCCATCGTGGTAACACCGGCAACGTCGGAGCCGAAGTCGGGCTCGGTGACGCTGACCCCCACCAGGAGCTCACCCGACGCGATGCGAGGAAGCCAGCGCTGCTTCTGCTCCTCCGTGCCGCCGTCCACGAGCGCTCGCGTGAGGATCTCGGGCCGCGTGATGAGCGATCCGCCGACGCCGAGCGATCCCCACGACAGTTCCTCGGTGGCGACGACCATCGCGAGGTAGTCGGATTCACTCCCGCTCGCGAAGCCGCCGTACTCCTCGGGTACCGAGAGCCCGAAGCCGCCGAGCTCCGCCAACCCGGCCATCACGTCTTCGGGGATGTCGGCATTCGTGCGGTGCACGTGCTCGGCGACCGGGCGGATCTTGTCGGCCGCGAACCGGCGGAACGTGTCGGCCGCGAGCTCGAACTCCTCCGGCAGGTGGCGGGGGCCGGTTCCCGACATGGGCAAGGTCGCCGCGACCGCCTCGAGGAACTGGGGAGAACGGTGCGCCTCGAGGAACGGGAGCGCGGCGGCGAGCGTGTCGAGGCCGATGCCCCACAGCGCGTCACGCCCGAGCACCTTCGCACCGAGGTCGGCGATCGCGTCGGCGATGAACGCGCGTGTGAGCATCGACTCGAGCTCGCCGTGCTCGCCGTATGAGAGCATCACACGGCATCCCTCGAGCGCGCTGGCAGCGTGGGCGAGGTCGTAGGCGAGTACCTGGTGTTGGTCGAGCTTCGCCACCGACAGCCGTCCGCCGTCACTCGATGCGCGCGCGAGCGTGGCGGTCGCGGTGTCGACGATCTCGGCCGCACGGTCGACGGCCGCCGCCGCGGCAACGAGCTGGTCGGCCATGAGCGGCAGCCTACCGACGCGGTCCGCGTGCGCTCTGCCCGGGCGTCAGGTTTTGGGGGCGGTCGGGAAGGTCGGCCGCGTGATGATGGGGACGATCGTCGCGGGAGGTGCCGTCGTAGTCGGTGCGGGCGGCGCGGTCGTTGTCGGCGGCGCCGTAGTAGAAGGTGCGGTGGCCGGAGGCGTGGTGGCGATCGTGTCACCCTGCCGGTTGTTGCTGCCGGGCGCCACGAGCGTGCTGCCTTGGGTTTGGATGGTCACCTTCGTCACGCCGGGCACGCGCTGCGCGATCACCCTGCACTGTGCGTCGACGAGTTTGTACACCGCGCGCGCGAGCAGATTGCCGCCCTCCGTTGTGAAATGCACGCCGTCGCCACTGCGTACTGTTATGACGTTCCCGTTCTCGTCGGGCAACTTGTCGGTGTACTTCCCCTTCTCGTCGAGGAACATCGCGTAGTCGTCGACGAACACCGCGTCGGGGTGACGCGCGATCACTTCCTTCGACACCTCGTTGATCTGCTCGATGCCGTCGTTGTCGCGATCGTTCTTGAACGGAGGCGGCCCCACCCAGATCACGGTCCGTTCCGGCGCGCTCAGCGTCGTCAGCATCGCCTCCACGCGATTCGCGTAGTCGGCCTTCCACGCGTCGTCGCCCGTCGTCGTGGTGCTCGTCGCGGTGCCCGTGCCGGTCGTGCTGCGCCGCGTCGTCGGTGCGAGGTAGTCGTTGGCGCCGATGATGAAGACGGCGATCTCCGGGTTCAGGCGCGCCATCTCCTTCTCTGCCTGCCTGGGCCAGTCGAAGAAGGTCGGGTTGGTGAGGCCGCTCGACACGCGTGAGTCGAAGTAGGGCTGGACCACGCCGGTGGCGCCCGCGATCGTCCCGAGTGACGGACCGAGCGATCCGGCGAGCGAGTCGCCGCCGACCCAGAGTCGGAGCGGGTCGGGGTCGGTGAGCGGGGAGCGACACGGGCGACCCGGCAGGGTGGTCGTGGTCGACGACGAGGTCGTGGCACTGGGCTCTGCGCGCACCGCGCCGGCGAGGGTGGGACGGTCGCCGCCGCCGAAGCGGACCGTCTCGGTGGCGAGGAGGCCGAAGCCGGCTGCGATCACGATTGCGGCCGCCAGCGTCACGATGCGACGCTTCCGGTCCTGCCTTCGCCAGACGCGACGATCGCGTCGGCTGGGGCCAGGGTCGCCGCCGCCAGGGTCGCCGAGGTCGTGGTCGGGCATCAGGAAGGTCGCCGTGATCGGGAGGCCGGCGACCGCCGGATGGTATCCGGCAACCGAGCGAGTTTCCCGCCGCGTCGCTCGCCTCCCGAACCAGAGGCGAACGCCCGCGGCGCAGGTATCCTGCGCCGCAGTGGAGCCGTGGCCTGAGCGGCCCGGCGCACGCGAGCGAGCGTGAGCGGAGAAGATGGCGACCCATGAACGGCCGTTCGGGCGGCACTTCGAGGATTTCGAGCCCGGCGACGTGTACAAGCACTGGCCGGGCAGGACGATCACCGAAGCCGACGACCACCTCTTCTGCTTGATCACGATGAACCACCATCCGCTGCACCTCGACGAGTGGTACGCGGAGACGCAGACACAGTTCGGGAAGAACGTGGTGGTGGGCAACCTCGTGTACTCGTTGGTCCTCGGTATGAGCGTGCCCGACGTGAGCGGCGCCGCGATCGCGAACCTCGAAGTGGAGGCGCTCCGTCACGAGCGCCCGACGTTCCACGGCGACACGATCTACGCAGAGACGAAGGTGCTCGAGAAGCGCGCTTCGGAGAGCCGCCCCGACCGTGGCGTGGTCACGGTGGAAACGCGCGGCTTCAACCAGCGCGGTGAAGAGGTCTGTTACTTCCGCCGGAAGGTGATGGTGCACAAGCGCGAGGCGGCTCCGGCCCGCCGGCGGCCCTACACGTCACCCGAGTAGCCCACACCGATGACGACGGGTTGCGACTTCTGCTCGATCGTCGCCGGCGAGGTCGCCGCACACTTCGTGCTCGACACGTCGAGCGTCGTGGCCTTCCTCGATCACCGCCCGCTCTTCGCCGGTCACACGCTCGTGCTCCCACGCGAGCACGTGCCGACCCTGCGCGACCTGCCCGACTCACTCCGTGACGAGCTCTTCGCCCAGACCCAGGCAGTCGCCGCGGCCGTGCAGGACGCGATGGGCGCCCAGGGCTCGTTCGTCGCCCTGAACAACGTGGTGAGCCAGAGCGTGCCGCACGTGCACGTGCACGCCGTTCCCCGGAACCGCAGGGACGGCCTTCGGGGCTTCTTCTGGCCCCGCACGAAGTATGGGAGCGAGGAGGAGATGGCGGCGTGCGCGGTGGCGATCCGGGCTGCCCTTGCCAAGGGCGCAACGATGTAATACTGTAATCACATGACCGATCAGGCAGCGCAGCAGTCACCGAGCACCGGCACCACACCCCAGGGCGGCAAGCTGAAGGGCTGGTTTGCCGGGCGCCTTCCTAACGGCTGGTTCACCGCTCCCCCGGAGGTCACCTACGACCGCGACGAGATCCTGGTGTGGGGGGCCCTGGCCGAACCCGACGCCGGCAAGGACGCCGACGACACGACGAAGGCCGCGGCACGGCACGCCCGGATCCAGGGATTCCGCGAGGACACCCGCCAATCCAGGATGGGCATCGCCGACGAAGCAGAGGCGAGGTTCGGGCGCAAGGTGGCCTGGGCCGCGCGGTGCGGCGACCAGGAAGAGCTCTTCACCACGATGAGCGTGCCGGTGATGACGCGCCTCCGTATGCCGGAGCGGCAGGTGCTCGACACTCTGGTCGACGCCGGCGTCGCGCGCAGCCGCAGCCACGCGCTCGCATGGTGTGTGCGCCTCGTCGGTGACCACGAAGCCGACTGGATCACGCAACTCCGTGACGCGCTCGTGCACGTGCAGAAGGTGCGCGACGAAGGTCCGCAACAGGCGTAACCGCCGGCTGGCGCGGCCTTCCTCGCAGGCTCATGATGAGAGGTGATGGAGCCGGTCATCCGCACCGAGAAGCTCACCAAGGTGTACCCCAACGGTGTGCGAGCGGTCGAGAATCTCGACCTCGAGGTGCAGCGCGGCGAGATCTTCGGGTTCCTCGGGCCCAACGGCGCCGGCAAGACCACCACCGTCGGCATGCTCACAACGCGAGTGATCCCCACCAGCGGTCGCGCGTTCGTGGGCGGCGTCGACGTGGTCGCGCACCCCACTGCGGCCAAGCAGGTGATCGGCGTCGTTCCCCAGACGAACACGCTCGACCGTTCACTCGACTTATGGGAGAACCTCTACTTCCACGGACGGTTCTTCTCGATGCCCGCCGCCACCGCGAAGGCGGAAGCCACGCGCTTGCTCGAGCGTTTCCGTCTGGCCGACCGCGCGCACGATCGAATCGAATCCCTCTCGGGCGGCATGGCGCAACGCCTGATGGTGGCGCGGGCGATCATGCACCGGCCCGCGACGCTCTTCCTCGACGAACCCACCGCAGGGCTCGATCCGCAGAGCCGCATCGCAGTCTGGGAGATCCTGCGCGAGCTTCACGGCGACGGTCAGACGATCATGATGAACACTCACTACATGGAAGAGGCCGACAATCTCTGTGATCGCGTCGCGATCATCGACCGCGGGCACCTGCTCGCACTGGGAAGCCCCGCCGAGCTCAAGCGGACCGTCGGCGCCGACACGGTGGTCACGATCTCGGCGGCAGGCGACCTCGACGCACTTGCCCGCGCGCTCACCGCCGACTTGCCCGACGTTCAGCGTGTTGATCGCGTCGACAGCACCGTCCGAGTCTCGGTGCGCGGGAGTGAGGGTGTCTTGCCTGCAGTGTTCACCGCCGCCGAGCGGCGCGGCTTCGACGTCACCGATCTTTCGGTCGCCGAGCCGTCGCTCGAGACGGTGTTCATCAACCTCACCGGAAAGGACCTCCGCGAATGACCGCCACGTCCACCACTCGCGCCACGCTCGCCCCCACCTGCAGCCCAGTTGCCGCGGCACGCACGGCGTTCGCCGCGTTGCTCATGCGCGACCTCGTTGTCGTGCGCAAGACGTGGAAGGAGGTCGTCCCGCGGTCGCTGATGCAGCCGTTCCTGCTCGTCTTCGTGTTCGCCTACGTGTTCCCGAAGATCGGCCAAGGGATCGGCGGACGGCTGGGTGAGACTGATTTCTCCACGTTGCTCGTGGCGGGAGTGGTCGGGCTGGCGATCATGTTCCAGGGCATCCAGTCGGTCGCGATCCCGATGGTGCAGGAGTTCGGGTACACCCGGGAGATCGAGGACCGCGTGCAAGCGCCGTTGCCGGTGTCGCTGCTCGCGGTGGAGAAGGCGGTCGCGGGTGCAGTGAACGGGCTGTTCGCGGCGGTGCTCGTGTTCCCGATCGCGGCGATCGTGCCTGCCACTCCGGTCAACCTCAACGTGAACTGGCTCGAGCTGCTCACGATCGTGCCCATCGGGTGCTACATGTGCGGCGCGCTCGGGCTCACATTCGGCACGCGGTTCGAGCCGCGCACCGTGCCGATGTTGTTCGGCATCTTCGTGCTCCCGATCACGTTCCTCGGCGCCGTCTACTACAGCTGGTCGACGCTCGAGCCGGTCCGGTGGGTCCAGATCCTCGTGCTGGCGAACCCGCTCGTGTATCTGTGCGAAGGCCTGCGCGCCGCGCTCACGACCAGCCCGCACATGAGCTTGTGGGCGGTCTATCCCGCGATGCTGGGGTTCTCCGCGTTGTTTACCTGGCTCGGGATCAACGGCTTCAAGAAGCGCGTGCTGAGCTGACCGGCGGCCGGACGGAGAGCCCGCCGGTTACGGGGGTATTGTGCAACTGTGTCGCCAGCGACGCATGTCACATTCTGGGGGGTTCGCGGATCTACTCCGTGTGACGGCCACCAGTTCGATCGCTACGGCGGAAATACGTCGTGCGTAGAGATCGCGGCCGCCGGCCACGACCCGATGATCTTCGACCTCGGCACCGGGCTGCGCAACTACGGCGAGCAGCTCGCACGCGAGGGGCGCCTCCCGGGTTACCACGCGACGGTGCTGCTCTCGCACCTCCACTGGGACCACATCCAGGGGCTCCCGTTCTTCGCGCCGATGGCTGCGGGCGGCGGCACGATCGAGGTGTACGGCCCGGAGCAGGCGGAAGGCCCGCTCGACGTGGTGTTCGACGGCGTGATGCGACCGCCCTACTTCCCGATTCGCGCTGACGAACTGCGGGGCGCGGTCTCGTTCGAGGGTGTCGGCAGGGACGACTTCCCGCTCAACGGCGCGAAGGTACGCTCACGTTGGGTGCGTCACACCGACCCCACGCTCGGGTTCCGGGTCGAGGTGGAGGGCGTGTCGGTCGCATACCTTTCCGATCACGGCCCGGGCACGGTCCCCGACGACCCCGACGACTTCGTCCCGACCGACGTGCTCGAGCTCTGTGACGGCGTCGACCTGCTTATCCACGACGCGCAGCACACCACCGACGAGTACGAGCTGAAGCGCAACTGGGGCCACTGCACGATCGAGTACGCGATCCATGTCGCGCGCGAAGCGGGCGCACGCGAGCTCGCATTGTTCCACCACTGTCCGTCGCACGGCGACGACAGAGTCGACGAGATCCTGCGCGACGCGCGCGACTTCTCGGCGCGGATCGGCGGGCCCGAGGTGTTCGCGGCCGCCGACAGCATGCAACACCTGGTGCTGCCGCGCTCGGCGCGCAGTGCCTGACGAGATCGTCACTCCCGACGATCGTCGCTTCCGCGATGTGTTCGGTCACTTCGCAACCGGTGTGACCATCATCACCGCGATGGACGGCGACGAGCCAGTGGGCATGGCCGCCAACTCTTTTACGTCGCTGTCGCTCGATCCGCCACTAGTGCTCTTCTGCGTCGCGCACTCGTCCACCACGTGGCCGCGGATCGAGCAGGCGCGCAAGTTCGCCGTCAACATCCTGGGCGAGGAGCACGAGGAGCTGTCGCGCCTGTTCGCCCAACGCGGCGCCGACCGCTTCGGGGTGACGCCCTGGCACCGTGGCGTGTCGGGATCACCGGTACTCGACGAGGCCATCGCCTACATGGACTGCGAGTTCGAGGCGGAGTACCCCGGTGGCGATCACAAGATCATCGTCGGCAGCGTGCTCGACCTCGACATGCGCGAAGACGCCCGCCCCCTCCTCTTCTTCCGCGGCACGTACTTACGAATTGGCGACCCCTGAGACGCAACTGGCGTCGTTGGAGTCGGTTATACCGACTCCAACGACGCCGGTTCGAAGACCACGGCGGGTTCGAGGCGGTGTGCGAAGCGGCGGAGGGTGCGGAGGAGCGCGGCGCCGGTGATCAGGATGAGCAGCGCGTTCGTGATCGCGGCCGCGGCGTCCCAGCCGAGCGACGTCGCGACGTAGAACGACCAGTAGCGGTGGAGCGTCTCGGTGAAGCCGAGGCCAGGATGCCAGTCGAGCGCGCCGCCACGCGCGAACGGCCAGAACCACAAGTTCATGATCGCCCCGTAGACGAACCCCCAGATCCAGCCGTACGCGGCGAGGGCGAGCACTTCCGCGCGCGGTCGCAGCCGAGCGGTCCACAGGCCGACGAGCCCGGCGAGCCCGCCCATCCACGCCAGCGCCAGCATCTGGAACGGCAGCCACGGTCCGATCCCACCGGTGATCACGGCCGACACTGTCATCGAGCACAGCCCGAGCAGCAGCCCGAAGCGCGGGCCGAAGGCCGCGCCGGCGAGCACGATGAGGAAGAAGATCCCGCTGCCGCCGCCCGGGAGGTCGAGGAGCCGGAGCAGTCCCGCGCACGCCGACAGCATGCCGAGAATCGCGACGGTCGCGCCGTTCATCGTGCCGCGCCGAACCTCGAGCGCGACCGCGACGATGACGAGCGCACCAACGAGCGCGGCCACGAGCGGCGCGTCGCCGCTGTGGGCCTGGCTCGAGAACGCAGTGGCCGGGAGCCAGAACGGGTAGAGGAACGCCGCCGCGCCCAGCACGACCATGAGCACGTATACGAGCAACGGGCGCGCGTGTCTTGTGATCACTGCTCCGTCCTCGGCGTCGCGACTTCCCGTTCGACTTCCTCGACCGTGAGGAACGGTGGCAGGACCCGCAGCACTTGGGGCGCGAACAGCGACCCGGCGAGCACATGGCGCGCGTTCCCTTCGGCGACGACGTCACCGTCGCCGAGCACGACGGCGCGTGTCGCGCAGCGCGCCGCGAGCTCCACATCGTGCGTCGCGAGCACCACCGCGCCGCCGCCGCGCGCGTGCAGCCCGACGGCGCGGTCGAGCGCGGCTCGTGACGACGCGTCCATGCCGCGCGTGGGCTCGTCGAGCAGCAGCACCGGCGCACCACCGACCGCGACCGCGGCGATCGCGATGCGCTGGCGTTCGCCGCCCGACAGGCTGCGCGGGTGACGCGACGCGAGGTCGTGCAGGCCGAGCGCGTCGAGCCAGCGGTCGACGTCGCCGTGATCGTGGGTGCCGAGCAGCCGCAGCGTCTCCTCGATCTCGCGGCGGACGGTGGGCTCGAAGAGCAGCGCGTTCGGGTTCTGGGGGACGTACGCGGCTCGTGCACCGTCGGCAAGGGTCACACGGCCGCCCGCCGGATCCAGCAGACCGGCGAGGACCCGGAGCAACGTGGACTTGCCCGAACCGTTCCGCCCGAGCAGCGCGACCACGTCGCCGCGATGCAGGTCGACGGTGACGTCGCGGAGGACCATCCGCCCACCGAGCTCTGCGCGCAGGCCTCGCGCCGAGAGCAGCAGTTCGCCTGGTGCGCTGGTCGAAGGCTCGACGGGATCAGGGAGCTCGACGGGCATTCGCGCCGCCCATCCGCGCGCGTCGCGCACGGTGAGCGGGGGAGGGTCCCAGCCGAGCACGCGACCGAGCCGCGTCACACTCGGTGCGCCGGGGTAGTCGGCGAGCACGACGCCGGGAGCACCGGGCGTGCCCACACTTCCGCCCTCGACGATCACGGTACGGTCGGCGAGCGGAGCGGCGCGCTCGAGCCGGTGCTCCGCGAGCAGCACGGTGGTGCCGAGGTCGGCGTTGAGACGGGTGAGCGCGCCGAGTACGTCGTCGGCACCCTGCGGGTCGAGCTGCGACGTGGGCTCGTCGAGCACGAGAGCCGAGGGCGCCGCGGCGAGAGCGCCCGCGATCACACACCGTTGCTGCTCACCGCCGGAAAGTGTGGAGGGATCACGGTCGCGCAGGTGTGCGATCCCGAGCGCGTCGAGCGTTTCCTCCACGCGTCGCCGCATGGCTTCGGGCGCGAAGCCCAGGTTCTCGAGCACGAACGCCACATCGCGTTCCACGTGGTCGACGACGAACTGCGATTCAGGGTCTTGCGCGACAAAGCCGACGACGTCGGCGAGCTCGCGCGGGTGGTGCGAGCGCGTGGAGCGTCCGAACACGACGACCTCGCCTGCGAACCGGCCACCACTCGAGTGCGGGACGAGGCCGTTCACGCAGCGCAGCAGCGTGCTCTTCCCCGAGCCCGACGTGCCGACCACCAGGAGGAGCTCGCCGGGCTCGACGTCGAGGTCGGCGTGGGCGAGCGCGGCACCCGGCGTGTCCGGGTACGCGTACGACACCCCCCGCATCGAGATCGCGCTCATGGCCTGATCCAGGAGCGTGCGACGACGGGTACCAGCAAGGGGAGCAGCGTGAGCGTGGGAACCAGGTGCAGCGCGGGCCAGCGCAGCGGGCTCGCGTACCAGAACAGGCTGCTGTCGCCCACGATCGAAAGGAGCGCGAGGCCCGCCGGCGCAAGCAGCACTGCGCCCGCGACGGTCCAGTCGGCGAGCGACATACGACGCGGCCTGTAACGCGCGCGCTGTTCTTCCGACGACGCGAGCACTACGGCTGCCGCGAGACCGATCGTGCCGGCGAGGCCGAGCACTGCGGCCAGCGTACGGCGCTCGCCGATGAGAGCAACGAACGCGCCCCCGAGTGCGAGGAGCGACGCCACTCCCCACCATCCCGCCACACGGTCGCGTGGCCCCGCGCCGACGCGCGCGAACCCGCGCGCGTCCATCGACTCCGCCAACGTCACCGCGCGCTCCATCCCCAGCTCGAGTACCGGCACGGTCTGTCGGAGCAGCCTGCCCCGCCGGACGACGCGCCCTCCGGTGCGGGCGCGATCAGCGTCGCGCACGTCGCCGATCGCGGCGAGGGTCGACGGCACGAACGCGAGCGCGACCACCACGACCAATCCGACCTCGTAGAACGCGCGCGGGGTGGACTGCACCAGCTCCGAGTGTGTGACCACGCCGTTGAACGCGCCGAAGACCGCCATCACGCCGACGATCGCGAAGCCTTCGGCGAGCGACTGCAGCATCACGGTGAGCTCCACGGTTCCCCCGACCGTGAACCCTCCCAGCATCTCCGGGAGCACGAACTGGGGCGTGGTGAACAAAACGTGGCCGAGCCCATGGGTGGTGGCCACGGTGAGGAGCATCCGCACGATCGCGAAGAACACGCCGACGCTCACGAGGACGGGGAACGCTCGGGCGTACGGCCCGGGACGCGCGTGCGCCGACACGGCGAGCGCGGCGATCCCGATCACGAGCGCGACGTAGACCGGGCTCGGTGCCAGCTGCACGCATGCGCCCGCCGCGAGCGCCCACACCAGCCAAACACCCGCATGCCACACCGCGACCGAGGCACGAGCCGGCTCGGCAACCGATTCGACGATCAGTGGGACGGCAGGACCCCTGGTTTGCACCCCGCTCGTCACGTCCGTAGCCTGCTTCCTCGACAGGGACGGGGGAAGTCGGTGCGAGACCGACGCTGACCCGCAACTGTGAGCGGCTCTGCGGCATCCGCCGCACTCCGCGAGCCAGGCTACCCGCCTCTGTCCACCGGGCCACCGGTGCTCCCTGTAGGGAGGCCGCCTCCGGGCGGTCGACAAAGGCCCTCGTGGACCAGGGGCCAGTGGAGGTTCATCCGATGACGCGCAGTCGTCGCGTGTTCGCGTGCATCAGCGCGAGCGCACTCGCAGTTCTGTTCAGTTCGTCGGTCGCGCCTGTCGGTGCGGCCGACCCGGCATCACCTGACCCCATTTCCTTGGGCGCGGCCGCAAGCGCGGTCGCGTGGCTGAAGACACAGCAGCAGCCCGATGGTGGCTTCGAGGTCGCCGGATTCGGCGGCTTCGAGACGCGTGACGTCGTGCTCGCCATCGCCGAGCAGGCGCAGACCGGAACCACCTGGAACGCCGCCGCGGCGCGCACCGCCGTGGAGGCGCTGAAAGCGGGCGGATCCGGCCCCACACCGCTCGACTACCTCGAGGATCTTGTTGCCGCGAGCAACGACCCGGGCGTGGCCGCGAAGACGGTCGTGCTCGTGAGCGCGCCCCTCGGCATCGATCCCACCGCGTTCGGCTCCGTCGATCTGTTGACGAAGCTCGGCGGCTGCAACGGCACGGCCAGCCCGACGTTCAACGGGCTCCTCTACATGATGATCGCCCAACAGTTGTTGTGCTCGGGCGCGCCGGCGGCGTCCGTGACCGCAGTCCGTAACGCGCAACAGGCGAATGGTGGCTGGGGATTCGCGGGCGATCCGACGAGCGACGACATCGACAACGACACCACCGCGCTCGCCGTCGAGGCGCTCGTCGGCAGCGGCGCGGGAGCGAGCGATCCCGCGGTGCACGCCGCACTCGTGTTTTTCGCCGAGAACCACCAAGCGAGCGGGGCGTGGCAGTTCTTCGGCGAGGACGACCCGAACTCGACGGCTACCGCGATGCTCGGCATCACCGCGGTGGGCTTCGACGTGACGACTCCCTGCTGGCGCGACATCGTCGCGCCGGCTCTGGCAGGTACCCCGTACACGAGCCCGGATGGGTGGCTCCGATCCCAGCAGCTCACCACCGGCCCGGACGCGGGGCGCGTCCAGAGCCCGGCGGACTCGTTCGGCGTGAACACCATCCCGACGTCGCAGAGCGTCGAGGGACTGCTCCGGTCCTGGCTGCCCGTCGCTCGCGGCGCCGAGCCGACATGCGACGCGCCAGTCCCGGCGCCGCATGTGAGCACGACGGCCACGGTGACCGCGGCCGCCCCGGCCGAAGTCGGCGGGATCGTCGCGACGCAGCCGAGGTTCACGGGGTGACGCGCGCCGCGCGTCTGTTGCTCGCCGTCGCCGCGCTCTTCGCCGGGGTACCGAGCACCGCGACCGCAGCCGGTGACTCCACCGCTGTCGTCGTGATCGACACCGGCGCGAGCGTTCGCGCCGCGGTGATCCACTTCGACGGCTCGATCAGTGGGATCGACGCGCTCGAGCTCGCGGGCGGCAATCCGACGACGTACGGATTTTCGGGCAATGGCGCGGCTGTATGTTCGATCGACGGTGTGGGCAACCCGGCGAACGAGTCGTGTCTCGTCGGGCCGCACAGCGAGTACTGGGCGTATTTCCTCGCGCACGGCGGATCGACGAGCTGGGCGTACTCGCGCGGCTGCGCGTGCACGACGACGGTGCACGACGGCGACGTCGAGGGTTGGCGCTACGGCACCGGCGCCGCACCCCGCTCGTCGGCTTCGTTCTGCGCGTACGTCGCGTGCCCGCCTCCGCCGACGTCTCCAGGCGACGGTGGAACTGGTGGCACGGGAACAACGCCGGCGACAACGGTGCCGGGCGGACCTCCGATCGGACCAGGCGGCGAGCAGAGCGCCGGTAACCCACAGACTGGAGATTCCCGATCGGCTGCTCCCGAGGCGGCGAACACCGATGGAGAGCCGGGTTCCGCCGAGCCGACCACCTCGACGACGCCGCCGACCACGACGTCGAGCGGGCCGCGCGACCGCCCCGACGTGCAGGTCGAGGCGGCGTCCGCGAGCAAGAAGGGCGGAGGTGGCGGCGGCGACGCCACGGGCTCACCCACCGGTGTCGTGATCGCGGCCGGCGCGCTCGCTGCCACCGCGGGAGCGGCGGTGTGGCTCCGCCGCCGGCGAGGCGCGCTCCGGTAGCTTGCACTGCCATGGCGACCCGCACGAGCGCGTTCGGTTCGGGGAAGCGCGAGAGCCACGACGCGAGCGACTTCTACGCGCGCTTCACACCTCCGAAGATCTCCAAAGACGAGACCGTCAACCCATGTCGCGCCGCCGATCAGTTGATCTGTGGCGATGCGCGCGACATGCGCGCGGTCGACGACAACTCCATCGCACTCGTCGTCACGTCACCGCCGTACTTCGCGGGCAAGGAGTACGAGCTCGCGCTCGGCGAAGGTGGCATCCCCGAGAGCTACTTCGAATACCTCGGAATGCTGCGCGACGTATTCGCCGAATGCGTTCGTGTGCTCGAGCCCGGTGGCCGCATCGCGGTGAACGTCGCCAACCTCGGGCGTAAGCCCTACCGGTCCCTCGCGGGTGACGTCACCACGATTCTCCAGGACGAGCTCGCACTCCTGCTGCGCGGCGAGATCATCTGGCGGAAGGCGAAGGGCGCGTCGGGCTCGTGCGCCTTCGGGTCGTACCTGAAGGCGTCGAACCCAGTCATGCGTGACGTTACCGAGCGCGTCATCGTTGCGTCGAAGGGCCGCTTCAACCGCGCGATCGAACCGAAGCGCCGCGCCGAGCTCGGGCTTCCCCACGAGTCGACGATCTCGAAGGAGGAGTTCTTTGCTGCAGCATTGGACGTATGGGAGATCCGTCCCGAGAGCGCGCGCCGGGTCAAGCATCCCGCGCCGTTCCCCGTGGAGCTTCCCGAACGGCTCATCCAGTTCCACACGTACGTCGACGACGTCGTGCTCGACCCGTTCCTCGGATCCGGCTCCACCGCGATCGCTGCCGCGCGCAACAACCGGCGCTACGTCGGCTACGACACCGACCAAACCTACATCGACATCGCCCAAGCCCGTGTTGCGAAGGAAGTCGGGCGCCTTCTCTGAGCGTCAAACGTCAGACGTCCACACGCCCGGGATGTCGATGACGGGGCCCACTTGCATGCCGTTGTCGGCGACGAACTCCGCACCGGTGCAGTAGCGCGACTCGTCGGAGGCGAGGAACAGCGCGACCGCGGCGATGGGTCGGAGGTCCATGCCGGTGACGAGCTCGTCCGCCGACTCTTGCCCCGGTGTCTTCGGCCCCTCGGCGGGCAGGTCGCCCGACCGCTCCTTGCCCACGAGGTCGAAGTGCATCTCGGGGTTGCCGGTCGCCGGGCACACGATGTTGGCGCGCACGCCGTACTTGCCGTTCTCGAGCGCGGTCGACTTCGTGAGGCCGCGCAGACCGAACTTCGCCGCGGTGTACGCGACGGTTCCCGGCAGGGTGAAGATGCTATTGATCGAACCGATGTTCACGATCGCGCCGCGCGTCTCGCGGAGCATCGGTAAGCACGCACGCGTGCCGAGGAACGGACCGAAGCAGTTCACGCGGAAGACCTTCTCGAAGGTCTCGGGAGTGGTGTCGTCGATCGACGAGAGGTGCAGGACCGCGGCGTCGTTCACGAGCACGTCGAGCTTGCCCTCCTGCGCGCGCAGGTCGGCAACCGTCTCGTTCCAGTCGTCCTCCTTCGTGACGTCGTGGTGGCGGAAGCGCGCGCTCGGCCCGATCTTCTCCGCGGTCTCCGTGCCCCGGTCGTCGAGGATGTCGGCTATCACGACCTTCGCGCCCTCGTCGACGAACAGTTGCGCGATCGTGGCGCCGGTGCCGCGTGCTGCGCCCGTCACCAGTGCAACCTTGTCGTCGAGTCTTCCCATATGTCCCCCTGACGCTGCGTTCCCCGCTGCGGCGCAGCGTACGCCGGGGCCGTAGCATCGTGTGCCGGCCTATGCACGTCCTCGCAGTGAACGTCTCCAGCAACCTCTATCTCGTCACCGCGTTCGGCGGCGGCGTGATCTCGTTCCTCTCGCCGTGCGTCCTGCCCATCGTCCCGGGCTACCTGAGCCTCATCACCGGGCTGTCGGTGGGGGAGATCCGAGAGGGAGATCCGCACTACCTCAAGCGCATCGCCGTCAACACCGGCATGTTCGTGCTCGGCTTTACCGTGGTGTTCGTCGCGCTCGGGCTCCTCACCACCACGGTCGGCAGCGCGCTCTTCCGCAATCAGGACACGCTCACGCGCATCTCGGGCGGCCTGGTGCTCCTGATGGCGTGCTACCTCGCCGGTTCGCAGATCCTCACCACGCCGCGCCTCTACCAGGAGCTGCGATTCCAGCCGCACCTCGAGCGGTTCGGGCCCGTCGCGGCGCCGGTCGCGGGTGCCGCGTTCGGTCTCGGCTGGCAGCCGTGCATCGGGCCGGTGCTCGGCGCGGTGCTCGGCTTCGCGGCCGTCGGGCAGAGCATCGGGCGGGCGACGCTGTTGCTCGTGGCCTACTCGCTCGGACTCGGGCTCTCGTTCCTCGCGGTCGGGCTCGCGATGGGCAAGCTCACGCACGCGCTCGACTGGTTCAAGCGCCACTCGCGCGTGATCACGCTGATCTCCGCGGGCATCCTCGCGATCTTCGGGATCATCCTCCTCACCGACCAACTGCAACCGGTCACGGCACGCGTCATCGACACGCTGCGTGACAACGGTTTCAGCTGGCTCGTCGACGCCGGCTGACACCGAAGACGTCGACCGCAGCTGCATCCTGCGAGCGTAGGCTCACTCGTGGTGAACGAGACCGTGCCCGCGCCGATTCAATTCACTGCTCCGGAGACCAGACATGTTCAGGTCTACGGGGCAGTGAAATCTGAGTAGCGATGCCCGATCGCGTGCCCTACCTGGCGTCACGCCTGCAGGGCTTCGGCACGACGATCTTCGCCGAGATGTCGGCGCTCGCAGCGGCGACCGGTTCCATCAACCTCGGGCAGGGTTTCCCCGACACCGACGGCCCCGCCGAAGTGCTCGACGCCGCGGTGGCCGCGATCCGCGCCGGCCACAACCAGTACCCACCCGGGCCCGGGATCCCCGAACTGCGCGCCGCGATCGCCGCGCACCAACAGCACTGGTACGGCCTCGACTACGACGCCGACACCGAGGTGCTCGTCACCGCCGGCGCCACCGAAGCCATCGCCGCCGCGCTGCTGTCGTTGTGCGAGCCCGGCGACGAGGTCGTCACGTTCGAGCCCTACTACGACTCGTACGCCGCGTGCATCGCCATGGCGGGTGCGGAGCGGCGCGTGGTGCAACTACACCCACCCGACTACTCGTTCGACGCCGACGCGCTCGCGGCCGCGATCTCGTCGCGCACGCGGCTCGTGCTCCTCAACTCTCCGCACAACCCCACCGGCAAGGTCTTCTCACGCACCGAGCTCGAGGTCGTCGCGCGCCTCTGCGTGGAGAACGACGTGCTTGCGGTCACTGACGAGGTCTACGAGCATCTCGTTTTCGACGGCGAGCACGTGCCGCTCGCCACGCTCCCCGGCATGCGCGACCGCACCGTCACCATCTCCTCGGGAGGGAAGACGTTCTCCTGTACCGGCTGGAAGGTGGGGTGGGTATGCGCGCCTGCGCCGCTCGTCACCGCGGTGCGGACGGCGAAGCAGTTCCTCACCTATGTGAACGCGGGACCGTTCCAGCACGCGATTGCTGCGGGCCTCGCGCTGTCCGACGCGACGTTCAGCGCGCTCGCGACGGACCTCGAGGAGAAACGAGACCGGTTGTCGCGCGGGCTCGCCGACGCCGGGCTCACGGTGTTCCCGTCGCACGGCACGTACTTCGTCACCACCGACATCCGCGCGCTCGGCGAGCACGACGGTCTCGCGTTCTGTCGCTCACTTCCCGAGCGCTGCGGAGTGGTCGCGGTACCGAACGTCGTGTTCTACGACGATCGTGCCGCGGGCCTCCCGCTCGTGCGGTTCGCGTTCTGCAAGCGCCTCGACGTGATCGACGAAGCGGTCGCTCGATTGAAGGCGTTGCGCCCGTGAGAGTCGCGGCCGTCCAGCACGACATCGCGTGGGAAGACCCGCCCGCGAACTTCGCGCGGCTCGCCCCCATGATCGCCGGCGCGGCAGCCGACGGCGCGCGCCTCGTGGTGCTCACCGAGATGTACGCGACGGGTTTCTCGATGGACACCGATCGGATCGCGGAGCCGCTCGACGGCCCGAGCGCGCGCTTCCTCGTCGAACAAGCACGCGAGCACCGCGTGTGGACCTGCGGTTCGGTCCCCGAGCGGGCCAACGACAGCGAGCGGCCGTCGAACTGCCTCGTGCTCGCGGGGCCCGACGGCACGGTCCACCGCTACAGCAAGCTCCACCCGTTCACGTACTCGGGTGAGCACGAGCGGTACGACGCGGGCGAGGGCCTCCTGACCGTCACGGTCGAGGGCGTGAATCTGAGCCTCTTCGTGTGTTACGACCTCCGCTTCGCCGACGGCTTCTGGCCGCTCGCGCCGCACACCGACTGCTACGTAGTGGTCGCGAACTGGCCCGAGAAGCGCCGCGACCACTGGCGCACGCTGCTCCGCGCCCGTGCGATCGAGAACCTGGCATACGTCGTCGGCGTCAACCGCGTGGGGAGCGGGGGAGGGATCGACTACGTCGGTGACAGCGCGATCATCGGGCCGTTCGGGGAGGAGCTGGCCGACGGCGGGGGCGCGGGCGAGACTGTGCTCGTCGCCGAGGTGGATCCGGCCGTGGTGCGGAAAACCCGCGAGCGCTTTCCATTTCTCGGCGATCGCCGAACGTGAGGTGGCCATGGACGTCGAACAGAACAAGGCTCTGGTGCTCGAGTTCTACCGGCTGATGAACGCGCGGCAATACGAGGAGATGTGGAAGCTCTTCGCATCCGACGCGAAGTGGGGCGGCGGCCGCGCGTCGACCGACGACTTCGCCGACATCGACCGCATGAAGGCGATCATGGTGGACCCCATGCCGATCTTCGTCGAAGGTGGCATCGGATTCACGGTGCACGCGCTCACTGCCGAGGGTGACCGGGTCGCGGCGGAGGTGGAGAGCTACGCGCCGCTGGTCAACGGCAAGGTCTACAACAACCACTACCACATGCTGTTCGAGATCCGCGACGGTCGCATAGCGATCGTGAAGGAGTACGCCGACACTGCGCACGGGCGTGAGGTGTTCGGCGACCTCGACCTCGGCTAACGCACGCCAATCAACGCACGCCAATCAACGCACGCCAATCAACGCACGCCAATCAACGCACGTAGGCCTGGCCGCCGTCCACGGTGATCGTCGTCGCGGTGATGTAGCTCGCGTCCGGGCTGCAGAGGAACGCCACGGTCCGTCCGACGTCGCGCTCGCAGTCACCGACGTAGCCGAGCGGAACCGTCGCCGCGAACGCGGCCGCGCCGTCGGGATCCATCTGCTCCCACATCTGGTAGCCGGGTGACGCCGCGAGCGGGATCACGCAGATCACGCGAATGCCGTCCGGTCCCCACTCGCAGCCCGCAACGCGCGAGATCGTGCGCATCGCGTCCTTCACCGCGCCGTACACGCCGTAACCCTGTGGGTCGAGGCGGAGGCTCGCAGAGGTCGCGAGGTTGATCACCACGCCCCCGTCCGACAGATACTCATGGCAGGCCTTCATGAAGCTGAACGCGGCAACCGGACCCGAGAGCCAGGTGCTCTCGAAGTTGTCGCGGGTCATGTGGAGCAGCGGGCCGAGCGACACCTCCTGCGCGTTGTTCACCAGGATGTCCACCGTGCCGAAGGCCTCGACGGTGGCGTCGACGCACCGATGGATCTGGTCCTCGTACTTCACGTCGCACGCGACGGCCTGCGCGGTTCCGCCCCGGTTCCGGATCTCGGCCGCGGTTGCCTCGACCTTCTCGGGCGTGCGGCCTGCGGCCATCACCTGTGCGCCCTCGACGGCAAGGGCGAGCGCGATCCCCTCACCGACCCCCTGACCTGCACCGGTGACCAGCGCGGCCTTCCCGTCGAGCGTTCCCATGCCGTCCTCCCTCCCCGCCGAGCCCACGTTCGGCGTAGCCTCTCACGCCATGTGCGGATGCATCGTCGCTCTGGTCGCGTTCTTCTCGCCCCGGTTGGCCATCTTCATCGTGTGGCTGTTCACCGACCGGATGGGCATCGCGTTCGACTCGTTCTGGCTTGCCTTGCTCGGCTTCATCTTCCTGCCGTGGACCACGCTGGCGTGGGCCGTCGCCTACGCGCCGATCCACGGTGTCACCGGTTTCGGTTGGTTCGTCGTGATCCTCGCGTTCTTCGCCGACATGAGCACGCACGTCGCGAGCTTCCAGGCCCGGCAGCAGCGCCGCGAAGCAACCGCCTGAGGCGCGTCGCTCAATCGGACGCGATCTCTGCTCCACCCGAGGCGGCCTTGTCGTACGCGGCGACGATGCGGGCGTGGCGGGCGTCGACGAGGTCTCGGGTGTGCGCGTGCGGCACGATATAGAGGTCGCCTTCGACGATCGCGTGCCGCACCTCGACTCCGATGTCGCGCGGGTCCATCGGGACGTACTTACTGTCCGGATCGGAGCCTCGGCTTCGTTCCGATCGAGGCGGTGCCGACAATCCGGTGTTGGCTCGATCGGGGCGGTTGCGATCGGAAGTGCCGAAGTTGGTCAGCACACCGCCGGGGCACAGGACGCTCACTCCGATCCCGTAGCCGTTCGCGTGCGACTCCTGCGCCAATGATTCACCCATCCCGACGATCGCGTACTTGGTCGTCGAGTAGATCGTCATGTTCAGTGGCGCGAGACCGGCGATCGACGCGGTGAGCACGATGTGCTTCTCTCCATCCTGGTCCTTCATACGCGGCAGGAACGCGAGCAGGCAGTTGATCATCCCACCCAGGTTCACCGACATGACCCAGTCCCAGTCGGACGCGGTGGCCTCCGCGATGGGCGGGAACGCGCCGACGCCAGCGTTCGAGCACAGCACGTCGACGCGGCCCATCTCGCGGTGCGCGGCGTCGGCGAGCGCGGCCACTGCGCCGCGATCCGCGACGTCGGTCGGGACGGCGAGCGTGCGGACCCCGTACGCGTCGATCTCCGCGGTGGTCTTCACCAGCGGGTCGGCCTCGATATCGGCGAGGACGAGGTTCATCCCCGCCTCGCCGAGCGCGTGCGCGATCCCTGCGCCGATGCCGCCGGCCGCACCGGTGATCACCGCGGTGCGTCCCCGGAGCTCTTTCATCACATCCCCCTTTTGTCGGAGAAGCGCAGACCCTACGCGCACGATGTGAGCGGCTTCATCCGCCCCACACGACCGTCTCATGCGGAGAAGCGCACCCTTGGCCGATGAGTGATCGCAGGCGACGCCCGATGTGCCTGAGCGCGATGTTGGCCGCGACGCTCGCGGCGATGCTGGTCACGGGTTGCTCCGGAGGCGCGTCCTCGTCGAGCGCCGAAACGTCATCGGATCGCTACGCGCCGCGCATCCGTGCGGCCGACTTCGGCACGACCGTCGACAATCCGTACTTCCCGCTTGTTCCCGGAAGCCGGTGGGTCTACGAGGGAAAGACGGAGCTGGGCGTCGAGCGGATCGTCGTCGAGGCGGCACACGAGACCAAGACGATCCTCGGGGTGACGTGCGTCGTGGTACGTGACACCGTGTCCGTCGACGGCGAGATCCAAGAGGACACGTTCGACTGGTACGGCCAGGATCACCGCGGCGCGGTTTGGTATTTCGGTGAGGACACCAAGGAATACGAGAGGGGCATGGTGGTGAGCACCACCGGGTCGTGGGAAGCGGGTGTTGACGGCGCCCGACCCGGGATCGTCATGCCCGCGCACCCGAAACGTGGGCCCCCCTACCGGCAGGAGTACTACGCGGGCGAGGCCGAGGACATGGCGCAGGTTCTCAGACTTCGTGCGCCGGTCAGCGTCCCGGCCGGCTCGTTCCCCAACACGCTCGAGACCAAGGAGTTCACCCCGCTTCAACCGGGCGTCGTCGAGCACAAGTACTACGCGCGCGGCGTCGGACTCGTGCTCGAGGTGGCCGTGCGCGGTGGGTCCGGCCGGGTCGAGCTCGTCGAGCACACCGTGAACGGCGCCCACAAGGCACCGTAGGCAGCATTCTCCGACCGGCGCTGCTATCCTTTTTGGTCCGCCGCGGGGTGGAGCAGTCTGGTAGCTCGTCGGGCTCATAACCCGAAGGTCGAAGGTTCAAATCCTTCCCCCGCCACCATCGAACAGCAGGTGAAGGCCGGTTTCCGAAGCGGAAGCCGGCCTTTCTGCGTGGCCGCCTGTCAAGGGTTTGTCACCATGGGCTTGACGCGTGGGCTTGACGGCACCGGGGGACCTGGGCTGCTGGGCGCCTGGCGGAGGCGGTCTCGTGGTTGTTGGTATGGGGCTGTGGGCGATGGTTGCTGGCGGGGTGGGGGAGCCAGGCTCCTCGGTGGAGATCGTCGGGCCCAGAACCCGAAGGTCGAGGGTTGAAAACCCCCTCACCCGAAAGCGCAGGTCTGGCCTGGCCACTTACGCGTCGGTGAGATCAGGGCCATCGGTGATGCGGTGGTCGTTGAGGGGTATGCGGCGGCGATCCAGGTTTGGGCGATGACCGCTAACGGAGTTCGGCGGGAAGCCAGTGGGGCCAAGGTCCGGGCTGCCGATTGGAGGAGGCCCAGCGCTCAAGCGCAGCCGCGAGCCTGGACGCCAGTGTTTCCGGTGGCCACCATGCTTTACGGACGAGGAGGACCGGACAGGTCGTCACCGCGGCGAAGTCGCTCGCGTTCTCGGTCACGATGACCCGGCCATCGGCTGCCGCGAGTTCGATGAGGACG
>JBBDHW010000036.1:0-14718 GCA_040880805.1 Acidimicrobiia bacterium
TTGTCGATCGCGGCGTCGAGCTGCGCACGGCTGATCTCGGCTTCGGCGCGCGCGACGATCTGGGGTGGGAACGCGAAGTTCTTCATCAGGAAGTTGTCCTGGGCCCGTGTCCGCCGCGCGGTTGCCGCCGACATCTTCACGTCGGGCAACGGGAGGCACACGAACGACCAGTACCCGATGCCGTCGGCATTGTGGAGACGCGGGCAGTTCGCGCCGAGGAGCAACGACCCGCTGTTGGTGCTGATCGCGACCGGACGTCCTGCGGCCACCGAGACCACCGCCGACCAGGTGATCACTGCGGCAACGCCGATCGCCAGTGGGAGTATCCACCGTCTTTCTCGGCGCGACGCCAGCCAACCGCCCAACACCGCGGCGGAGAGCACGACGATCGCCTCCGAGCGCGTCAAGGCGCCGACCGCGAGCAGAACGCCGAGCACGATCACCTCCCCCGTACCGCCGTCTCCCGTGACGAGGCGATCGACGAGGAGCAGCACGAGGGCGGCGACCGGCAGCACGAGCGCCTCAGCCATCAGTGACGTCGATGCTCCGGCGACGACGGGATTCATCGCGAAAAGCAAACCGGCAGCGAGGGTCAGCAGCACGCGCGTGCTCGATCGGGTTATGCGGCTCAGTCGCCATGCCAGCGCCGCCACCGTGCCCGCCGCGAGCGCGCCGAGCACCACACCCGTCCAACGGTGTGCGTTCTGCGTTTCGACCCAGAACAGCAGCCCGCGCCCCGCCGAGAGCACCAGCGGATAGGCGGGTGGAAAGCGCGGCGACAGCACGCTTCCGCTAAACACCGCCGGCAGACGGCCGAAGTCGCCACGCTCGATCGAGCGAGCCACCGCGTCGTACCACGTGTCGTCGGTGCCGGGGAACACCGCGACGCGCGAAGACATGAGGAGCAAGCACCCGCGGAAGACGAAGGCGACGACGGCAACACCGCCGACGACGAGCCAGTGCGAGCGCCGGTTCTGCCGGTCCGGACTACTCGCGGCCGAGGTCACCGGTCGCTCGATGTCGTGCCGGACTCGTCACGCCAGAGAGGTTCGACGCGGTGTTCACGAGCGACACGTGGGTGAAGGCCTGCGGGAAGTTCCCGAGCATGCGCTTCGAGTGGGGGTCGTACTCCTCGGCGAGCAGCCCGACGTCGTTGACGAGTCCGAGGAGCCTCTCGAAGAGGGCCGCGCCGTCGCGGTGCCGGCCGCTGAGCCACAGGTTGTCCGCGAGCCAGAACGAGCACGGCAGGAATACGCCCTCGCCGGGAGGGAGGCCGTCGACTCCAACCTCTGAGTTGTACCGAAGCACGAAACCGTCGACGAGCAGCTCGCGCTCGATCGCGGCAAGCGTTCCGGCAACGCGTGGGTCGTCGGGGGGTAGGAAGCCAACCAGGGGGATCATCAGGGTGCTCGCGTCGAGTTCCTTCGACTTGTAGCTCTGTGTGAACGTGTTGCGCTCGGCGTCGAAGCCCTGCGCGCACACCTCACGATGCACCTCCTCGCGCGCGGCGCGCCACCGGTCGACGGGTCCCTCGAGCCCGAACTCTTCGACTGCTCTCACCGCGCGGTCGAACGCGACCCACGCCATCACCTTCGAGTGTGTGAAGTCGCGGCGGCCGCCTCGCACCTCCCAGATGCCCTCGTCCGGATCCTGCCACGCCGACTCGAGGAACTCGAGGATGGCCTGCTGGAGCGACCACGCGGTGGGGTCCTCGGCCACCCCCATGTGACGGGTCTGGTGCAGCGCGTCGAACACCTCGCCGTACACGTCGAGCTGAAATTGCTCTGACGCCGCGTTGCCCACGCGCACCGGCGCCGAGGCCTCGTAGCCCGGCAGCCAATCGACCTCGTACTCGGGGAGCCGCCGCTCGCCTGCCGGGCCGTACATGATCTGCAGGTGCGCGGGATCGCCCGCCACCGCTCGCAGCAGCCAGTCGCGCCACTCCACTGCCTCCTTCACGTACCCGGCAATCATCAGTGAGTAGAGCGTGAACGTCGCGTCGCGCAACCAGCAGTAGCGGTAGTCCCAATTCCGGACGCTGCCGGGCCACTCGGGGAGCGACGTGGTGGGCGCAGCCACGATGCCACCGGTCGGCGCGAACGTGAGCGCCTTCAACGTGATCACCGAGCGTTGCACCTGGTCCTTCCACCCGCCTTCGTAGGTGGTGCGGCTCGACCAGTCGTTCCACCACGCGGTCGTGCGCCCGAGGGACCGGATCGGGTCGACCGGGGGCGGCGGCTCCTTGTGCCACGACTCGAACCACGTGAGCACGAACGGCACCCTGTCGCCCTCGCGCACGACGAACTCGGCCTCGTGGCGCAAATCCCGTCCGCGCACCTCGACCGGCGACGTGAGCCGCAACGCATTCGGTCCCGCGATCATCAACACCGTGTGATCGGTGGAACGCACCCACGGCACCACCGAGCCGTAGTCGAAGCGCACCCACAGCTCGAGCTTCATCGGCACCGCGCCGCTCACGCCCTCCACGACGCGCACGACATCGATGCTGCGATCGCGGATCGGCATGCAGTCGGTCACGCGTACGGTGCCCTCGGGGGTGTCGAACTCGGTCTCGAGCACGAGGGTGCCATCGCGGTACCGCCGGCGAGTCGCGCGGCCACCGGCCGCGGGAGCGATGAGCCAGCGGCCATTGCTCGCGTCGCCGAGCAGCGCGGCGAAGCACGCGCCGGAATCGAACCGCGGCACGCAGAGCCAGTCGATCGATCCGTCGTCGCCGACGAGGGCCGCGGTCTGGGTATCTCCGATGAGCGCGTACTGCTCGATGAGGGACGTCATGAAGCGGGTGTGTCGCCGCTGCCGGCGACCTGCACGTACGCGAGGCGCAGCTGGCTGAGCGCCTCGCGGAGCGCCTCGTCGTGCGGCGCGAGCCGGGCGCCCAGGCCGTCGACCAGCGCGCCGAGCGCGTCGATCGCAAGCTGGGCCTCGTCGAGCCGCGGCTCGGTCGGCAGGCCCGCTGGATCCGGATCGGGCATCAGGTGGAGAACCGCGAGCTGCCAGAGTCCGACGGCGTGGTTGGCCACGATGTCGGTCACGGGCAGACCGGCGAGATCGGCGCGGGCGCGCCACATCTCCTCGGCCTCTTCGGGGCTCGGTGCTCCTTGATAAGGCTGGCCAGAGGCGGCGCGGTCTTGGTCGGCCAGGTCTTCGTCGGCGAACTTGTCAACCGGCTCTTCCGGTTGGTGCTCGCCCGAGGGTGTCCACAGCGTGCTCACACTGGTATCCTTTCAGGATCGACCAAGGGAAGTGGGACGTCGGAGCTTGACCGCTTCGTCCCCACCCGGCCACCACATGTTCGCCCGAGAGGTGTTCAGGTGCGTCCGGGTCCGCGCATCCGGCGGCACCAACGCTCCGGCGTTGGGCGGCCCACAGATGGCGGACGCTTCCCGTGTCCGCCATCGTCGCGTCCACAACCGTTGCAGCCAGAAGCGTTGCAGCCAGAAGCATTGCAGCCAGAACCATTGCAGTAGGTCCCACAGAGAGAAAGATTGAGGGAGCCAATGCCCCGATGAAGCAGGTGACCAGATAGCCACGCACGAGGTCCGGATCAACGACCGCATCCGAGCCCGCGAGGTGTTTCTCGTGGGTGCCGAAGGGGAGCAACTCGGTGTGAGGCCCCTTCCGGAAGCGCTCACACAAGCCCGTGATCTACAGCTCGATCTGGTCGAGGTGGCGCCCAACGCCAATCCGCCGGTTGCCCGCATCATGGACTACGGCCGGTATGTCTACGAGCAAGAACAGCGGCGCCGCCAGTCGAAACGCAAGGCCACCAAGGTCGTCATCAAGGAGATGAAGTTCAAGCCGAAGATCGACGAGCACGACTACGTCACGAAGATGAAGCACGTGCTTCGCTTCCTCGACGAGGGCAACAAAGTCAAGCTCACGATCTGGCTGCGAGGACGTGAGATCGCCCACCCCGAGCTCGGCATGAAGATCCTGCGCCGGATCGCCGACGACGTGGTCGATCTGGCCATCATCGAATCACAACCTCGACAAGACGGCCGCAACATGACGATGGTCCTGCACCCCAACAAGAAAGACGGAAAGAAGACCAAGGAAGTCAGCGCGGCAAAGGCTGCCGCCCCACGAGATGTGTCGATGGATGTGCCAATGGATGTGCCAATGGATGTGCCAATGGATGTGCCAGTGGAAGTCACAGTGGAAGTCAGCGCAGCGGATGTTTCCGCGCCCGAAGACAACGGAGCTACGTGATGCCGAAGATGAAGACACACCGGGGCGCAGCGAAGCGTTTCCACGTGACCGGTACCGGGAAGATCCGTCGCCGCAAGGCGTACCGCTCGCACCTGCTCGAGAAGAAGCCGAGTAAGCGCACACGCCGACTCGGCCGCGCCGCCTGGCTCACCGGCGCCGACAAGAAGAAAGTCAAAAAGCTTCTCGGCCGCTGACGCCTCGTTTGTTCACCACTCACACGCACACGATTCAGGAGTTGCACGATGGCCAGGGTCAAACGATCCGTCCATGGCAAGAAGCACCGCCGCAAAATCCTCGACGCCGCCTCGGGTTACCGCGGGTCGCGCAGCCGGAGCTTCCGCAAGGCCAACGAGCAGGTCATGCACTCCGGGAATTACGCGTATCGCGACCGGCGCGCGCGCAAGGGTGATTTCCGCAAGCTCTGGATCGTGCGCATCAACGCCGCGTGCCGCCAGCACGACATGTCGTACTCGCGCTTCGTCGCTGGGTTGAAGGTCGCGGAGATCGACGTCGACCGCAAGATCCTCGCCGACCTCGCGGTCAAGGATGCCGCCGCCTTCGGCGCGCTCGTGTCCGCCGCGAGGGAGGCCCTCGAAGCTGCCTGACCGGAAGCGAGGCCCGGCAGCACCGCGAGCGAACGCCCGCGAGCCGGGTATCCCAGCTCACAGGGAGCGAGCCATGTGGCGGCTGCCATGAGCGGAGAGCTTGGCCCGCGCCACCGCGTGGTCCGCCGGCTCCGCGCGGTCCTGCGCGACGCGCGTGCCCGCGAAGCCGAGCGCGTCTTCGTCGTCGAAGGGCCACGTGCGGTCGAGGCTGCGTTGGATCGCGGAGCTGCGCTCGAGGCGGTGTTCTTCGGCCCCAACGCCGAGGTCGCGTTCGCACCGTTGGTGGCGCGCGTCGAAGCGGTGGGCGTCCCGGTCGAGTTGCTCGGGGAAGGCGTGCTCGAGAAGCTCGGCTCCACCGTCACGCCGCAACCCGTGCTCGCGGTCGCGCCGATGCCCCTGCTTTCCGGGGATGATCTGGCCGTCGACGTGCTGACGCGTGACGGGCTGGTGCTCGTTGGTGTTGCGCTGGCCGACCCCGGCAACGTCGGCACGTTGCTGCGCAGCGCGGAAGCTTCGGGCGCGGCCGCAATCGTGCTCAGTGCCGGATCGGTCGATGCCTACAATCCCAAGGTCGTTCGCGCCTCCGCCGGCGCGATCTTCGGAATTCCCGTCGTAGAGGGGTGGTCGGCGGTGGAGGCGCTCGACGTGTTGCAGCAGCACGGTCGGCGGCGAGTGGCTGCCGACGCCCGCTCGGGCACGCCGTACGACGCGATCGACTTCTGCGTCCCCACCGCGGTCGTGCTCGGCAACGAGGCCCACGGCCTCCCGTCCGAGCTCGACGCGCATCTCGACGGGAGGGTCACCGTGCCCATGCACGGGTCCGCCGAGTCGCTCAACGTCGCGATGGCCGGTTCCATTCTCTGCTTCGAGTCGGCGCGCCAGCGCGCGCGGGGGACCGCACGATGACGCTCGCCGAGATCCAAGAGCTGCTCGCGAATGCGACGACCGTCGCCGCAGAAACGATCAACGCGACCACGACGATTGGTGATGCCGAGCAGGCCGGCAAACGTCTGACCGGGCGCCGGTCGCACGTGGGTCAGGCCAAGGAGAAGATCAAGACCCTTGATCCCTCCGAGCGCCCTGTAGCCGGGAAGGCCGTGGCGGCGCTCCAAGCGCGCATCGCGGGGTGGGTCGAGGCGAAGCGCGCCGAGATCGAGGCGGCCGCCGCGGCCGCAGCGCCGCGCGACGCGGTCGACCTCACGCTCGGCGGGCACGGTCGCGCGCGCGGACACCTCCACCTCGTCACGCAGGTGCAGCGCGAGCTCGAGGACATCTTCATCGGCATGGGCTACCGGGTGATGGAAGGCCCCGAGGTCGAAGATGATTGGCACAACTTCGAGGCGCTCAACATGGCGCCCGCCCACCCGGCCCGTTCGATGCAAGACACGCTCTACGTGGAGCTCGGCGAGCCGGAGCAGATCCTGCTGCGTACGCACACGTCGCCCGTCCAGATCCGCACGATGGAGCACATGAAGCCGCCGATCTTCGTCGTTGCGCCCGGCCGCACGTACCGCAGCGAGACGCCCTCGCCGCGTCACTCTCCGGTGTTCCACCAGATCGAAGCGTTGGTGGTGGATCGTGGCATCACGCTCGCCGACCTCTTCGGCACCATCGAGACGTTTGTGCGCGCCCTGTTCGGTGACGAATCGATCCGCACTCGCTTCCGTCCCGACTTCTTCCCGTACACGGAGCCGTCGGCCGAGCTCGCGGTGAGCTGCATCTTCTGTGACGGCGTCGGCTGCCGCGTGTGCTTCGGTTCGGGGTGGCTGGAGCTCGGCGGCTGCGGGATGGTCGACCCGAACGTGCTCGCGGGCGTGGGCATCGACCCCGAGGAGTTCACCGGGTTCGCGTTCGGCTTCGGCTTGGAGCGCATCGCGATGGTGCGGTACGGCGTCGACGAGATCAAGACCTTCTTCGACAACGACACCCGATTCCTGGCGCAGTACTGATGCTCGCGCCACTTTCCTGGATCCGAGAGTTCACGCCGGTCACCGCGCCGGTGCCCGAGCTCGTCGCGGCACTGAACCAACTCGGGTTGGAGGTCGAAGGCGTCGAGGAGCCGGGTCGAGAGATCAGCGGGGTGGTCGCGGGCAAGGTGCTCGAGGTCGTGAAGCACCCCGACGCCGACAAGCTGTCGATCGTCGACGTCGACTTCGGTGCCGGACACACGCGCGTGGTGTGCGGCGCGCCGAACGTCGTCGCGGGGATGATTGTCCCGTACGCGCCCGAGGGTGCCACGTTGCCCGGGGGGTTCACTCTCGTTCGCCGCACTATCCGCGGTGTCGTTTCCGACGGCATGCTCCTGTCGTCCCGCGAGCTCGGCCTCGGCGACGACCACTCGGGGATCGTGAGCCTCGATCCCGGGAGTGAGCTCGGCGCCGATGTGCGTGAGATCCTCGGTCTCGACGACGTCATCTTCGATCTCTCGATCACGCCCAACCGTCCCGACGCGATGTGCATCGTGGGTGTGGCTCGCGAGCTTGCCGCGCACTTCAAGCTCGACCTCGATGTCCCGGAGCCCAGTGCGCCGACCGACGCCGCGATCGCGAACGACATCAGCGTCGTGATCGATGCGCCCGACCGCTGCCCTCGCTACCTCGGGCGCGTCGCCCGCGTGACGATGGGGGAGTCACCGGCCTGGATGGCGCAGCGACTCGTGAAGGCGGGTATGCGCCCGATCAGCAACGTGGTCGACGTCACCAACTACGTGCTACTGGAGCGCAACCAGCCGCTGCACGCGTTCGACCTCGCGCGGCTCGGTGGTCGTGGCATCGTGGTGCGGCTCGCGCGCGACGGCGAGCAGATGACCACGCTCGACGGTGTCGAGCGGGAGCTCACGCGCGACGACCTCCTGATCTGCGACGCGGAGCGCGCGCCGCAGGCGATCGCCGGGATCATGGGCGGGTCCACGTCGGAAGTGTCCGGCGCCACCACCGAGATCCTGCTCGAATCCGCCTACTTCGAGCGGATGGGAATCGCGAAGACATCGAAGCGGCTGAAGCTACGGAGTGAGTCGAGCGCGCGCTTCGAGCGCGGCATCGACCCCGACGCGGTCGCGCGGAACGCCGAGCACGCAATGGACCTCTTGTCGCACGTTGCCGACGCGCGTGTTGCGCGGGAGAGCGAAGACGTCTACCCCGATCCCGTCGAGCGCGAACGCATCCGGGTGCGCACGAGCCGTGTCGATCAGGTGCTCGGCACCGCGCTCGACGCCGAACAGGTCTGGGACGCGCTCGCGCCGCTCGAGATCGAGCTCGACCAGTATGACGGCGACACCCTGGTGGCCACGGTGCCCACGTTCCGGCCCGACCTCGAACGCGAGATCGACCTGATCGAGGAAGTGGCCCGTCGCATCGGGTTCGACCAGATCGGGCGCACGCTGCCCAACGCGCACGGGCAGGTGGGCGCGCTCACGGGCCTCCAGCGCGACCGCCGGTCGGTTGCCGACGCGCTCGTGGGGTTCGGGGTGTCGGAGGCGATCACGTTGTCGCTGGTGTCACCCGCCGACCTCGAACGCGCCGGCGCGCCGGTCGATCGGCTCGTGCGCGCCGCCAACCCGCTGCGCGCCGAGGAGTCGGTGCTGCGGACGCGCGTGCTTCCCGGGTTGCTGCAAGCGGTCGCGTTCAATCGGTCGCACGGTCTGCACGACGTCGCACTCTTCGAACAGGGTCACGTGTTCTACACACCGGCCGACGGCGCCGGACCGCTCCCCGAGGAGCCCGAGCACCTCGCGGTGGCGATGGCCGGCACGGTGCGACGCCGGCCGGTCGAAGACGATCGTGCGGTCGACGTCTACGACGCCGTCGACGCATTGCGCGAGGTGATCGACGCGCTCGAGATCGAGCAGTTCGCGCTCGAGCCTGCCGACGTTCCCGGCTACGCGCCGGGCCGCAGTGCCCGGGTGCTCGCCGGAGGCGTCGACGCGGGCGCGGTCGGTGAGATCGCCGATGCGGTGGTGGGCGCGCTCGGACTCGTCGCCCCCGTCGTGGGGTTCGAAGTAGTGCTCGACACGCTGGTTGCGGCACCGCGTCGCGATCGCCAGTTCCAGACATCGTCACGTTTCCCCGCGTCGTCGATCGACCTCGCGTTCGCCGTGTCCGAAGCCGTCCCGGCGGGCGCCATCGTGCGGACGTTGCGGGAAGCGGCAGGGGCGCTGCTCGAAGACGTTCGGCCGTTCGACGTGTTCCAGTCCGACGCGCTCGGTCCCGGACGCCGGAGCCTCGCCTTCGCGCTTCGCTTCCGCGCCGCCGACAGCACCCTCACCGATGCCCAGATCAGCGAGGTCCGCCAGCGTTGCATCGACGCGGTGATCGCAGCCCACGGCGCCGAGCTCCGGGGCTGAATGCGCGTGCCGTTCGTCCATCACGTGCGGCCGCGCTACGCGGAGGTCGACGCGCAGGGCGTGGTGTTCAACGCCCACTGGCTCACGTACTTCGACGAATCGCAGACGCGCTTCTTCGAGGCGCTCGGGCTGAAGCCCAAGGTCGCGTTCTTCACCGACTTCGACATCATGGTGGTGAAGGCGGTGATCGAGTGGGAAGGCCCTGCCGGGTTCGACGACGATGTCGCGATCGCAGTGCACGTACCGCGTCTCGGCACCGCGTCGATGGACATCGAGTACACCGCTACCTGCAATGGTGCGCCCGCGTGCGTGGGCGTCATCACGTACGTATCCGTTGTGCCGGGAACCCACGACTCCACGCCCATCCCCGACGAAATCCGTGAGAAACTGTCGTCGGCGGCGGGAGGTTGACGACGCGCTGGTGACGACGCGCTACTGACGGCGCCGCTGCCGTGTTCCCTCACCCTCGCGCCACGAGTCGATCACCAGCCAGTCGCCCTCGACGCGCGTGAGCGACGCGCCGGTGAGCTCGGCGCGAAAGAGGCCGACGCCGCTCGGCGGTGGGGCTTGGTCGTGGCCGGCGACAAAGCGCTCGAGTTCAGCCGGATCGGTCACCTCGATCGCCCGGCCGTCGAGCTTGGCGTCGCCGTCGACGAGGTCGAGGTCGATGGGAGCGGCGTGGAGCGCGAACCGCGGGTCTCGCCGCAGGTCGGCGGCCTTGCGGGAGTCGGGCATCATCGCCAGCCAGAGCTCGCCGTTCCGGAACGACGTCTCGATCCCGCTGACCCGGGGTGACCCGTCCCGCCGCAGTGTGGCCAGGAGCGCGTGCTTGTGGGCGGCAAATCGGCCCTCCAACGCCGCGGTAAGGGCCGGTGCAGCCTGCTCGACTTCTCGGCACGACGTCATGGCCCCATTCTCGCGACGCAGAATGGTGCCGTGGCGATTCGGGAGCCGGTCGACGACCTCTACGCCGAGCTCGGAGTCGGCCGCACCGCGACCCGAGAGGAGATCGCGACCGCTTTCCGCGCCCGTGCGCGCGAGCTCCACCCCGACGCGCATCCCGCTGACCCCTCCGGAGGGGAGGAGCAATTCAAGCGCGTGAGCATGGCATACCGCGTGCTGAGCAACCCAGCTCGTCGGGCGCGCTACGACTCGGGACACCGCGATGCCACCGCGAGCACCCCACGCACGCCGTCTGTCGTGCCGTCACCCGCGGCTTCGCCCATCGTCGTGCCGGCGACCGGCCGCCTCCACCTGACGCGGCGGAGTGCGCGGTGGGCGCTCGGAGGCGGCATTGCCCTGATCGTGCTCGGACTCGCGGCCGCGGCCTGGGTGGTCTCGCTGCAGCGTCACGACGCCGACTTGCGCGCACGTGGAGTGGCCGCGGTTGCCACCGTCGTCGAGGTCGGCGGTGATCGACGACTCGAGTTCACCACCCGCGACGGTCGCACCGTTCGCGGCGTGGAGCAGATCAAGAGTGGTGAGGAGCAGCCGCCGGTCGGCTCGCGCGTCGACATTCACTACGACCGAAGCGACCCCACCAGCGTGGTCACCGACACGTCGCACACCGCGCGCAACGTGACGCTCTGGATCGTGGCGGTGAAGCTTCTCGTGGGAGGCACGATCCTCCTCGTCGTCGGTGCCCGGCGGCTGCGGCGCGAATAGCCCGACAGCAGGCCTCGGGGCTTGCTTGCGCAGACTGAAAAATTGCAGAATGTGCAAGTAATGGATGGCGTCACCGTCTCGGCCGCAGACTCACGTCAAGCCCCGGCTCAGGCCCTGCCCAAGCGGCAGGTGATGATCATCTTCAGCGGCCTGGTCCTGGGCATGCTGCTGGCCGCGATCGACCAGACGATCGTGGCCACTGCGCTCCCCACGATCGTGGGCGACCTGGGCGGCCTCGACCAGCTCTCGTGGGTGGTCACCGCCTATCTGCTCGCGCAGACCATTGCCACGCCGCTCTTCGGCAAGCTCGGCGACCTCTACGGGCGCAAGACCCTCTTCCAGATCGGCATCGGCCTGTTCGTCGTGGGCAGCATCCTCGCGGGCCTGTCCACCACGATGATCCAGCTCATCGCCTGCCGCGCGCTGCAGGGGTTCGGTGCCGGAGGGCTCATCATCGTGGCCCAGGCGATCATCGCCGACGTTGTGAGCCCGCGCGAGCGCGGCCGCTACCAGGGTTTCTTCGGAGCAGTGTTCGGCGCTGCGAGCGTCATCGGGCCGCTGGTCGGCGGGTTCCTCACCGACCACCTCTCGTGGCGCTGGATCTTCTTCGTGAACGTGCCCCTCGGCATCGTGGCGTTGCTGGTGACGGCCTTCGTCCTTCCACCGAGCCGCCGCCGCTCCGAGGTCCGCATCGATTGGGTGGGGAGCGCGCTGCTGGCTGCCGGGATCTCGACCCTCGTGCTCCTCACGTCGTGGGCCGGCGGGAAGTACGCGTGGGGTTCGCCCATCATCATCGGACTCGGCATCGTCACTGTCGTGCTCGGCATCGCGTTCCTCCTCGTCGAACGAGGCGCGCCCGAGCCTGCCATGCCGCTCCGCCTGTTCCGGATCCGCACCGTCGCGCTCTCGTCTGCGGTCCTCTTCATCGTCGGCGTCTGCATGTTCGGCGCGGTCACCTACCTGCCTACGTTCTTGCAGATCGCCAACGGCGTGTCGGCAAGCAACGCGGGGCTCCTCCTCGTGCCGCTGATGTTCGGAGTGCTCGGTTCGTCGATCCTCGCGGGGCAGATCATCAGCCACACCGGTCGATACCGGGTCTTCCCGATTTTCGGCATGGCGATCGCGACCTTGGGCATGTACCTGATGTCGACGCTCGGAGTGGGCAGCACGCGCTTCGAGTCGGGCGCCTACATGGCGATCCTCGGAGTCGGCATCGGCATGGTGATGCAGATCCTCGTGCTCGCCACGCAGAATGAAGCGCCGATCGAGGACCTCGGTGTCGCCACGTCGACGGTCGGTTTCTTCCGGGCGGTCGGCGGGTCGATCGGGGTCGCGGCATTCGGCGCGCTGTTCACCAGCCGGCTCACGGCATTGCTCGGAGCCAAGGCGGACCTGCACATCACGCCCGAGGTCGTGCGCGGGTTGGCGCCCTCGGCGCGCGCGACGACCGCGCTGGCCTTCGCCGAAGCCATCACGCGCGTGTTCGCATTTGCGGTGCCGCTGCTGTTGCTCGGGTTTGTGCTCGCGTGCTTCATCAAGGAGACGTCGCTCCGTACGTCCTCGGGAGACGTTCGTCGCGCTGCGGTCCTCGAAGTGGACTTTGCGGAGGACGCGCTCATCGCGATGGCCGACCCGTCCCTCGCGGTGGAGAGCGTGGAGACTGTCGGCAACGGCCAGGAGGAGCCGGCGCGCAACCCCAAGGGAGCATCACCGTGACCCAGGGACTGCGCGAGCGGAAGAAGGCAGAGACGCGCGACGCGCTCGCGTCGGCCGCGCTGCGTCTCGCCGACGAGCTGGGCCCCGATCGGGTCACGATCGACAACATCGCGACCGCGGCCGGTGTGTCGCCCCGCACGTTCTTCAATTACTTCGCGTCCAAGGAAGATGCGATCGTCGGCAGCAGCGAATCGAGCACCGCGCGTGTCGTGGACGCGCTCGTGGCTCGGCCGGCGCGGGAAGCTCCGATCGACGCGCTGCGGGCCGCGGTCCACGCGAGCGCCGATCACCTGCAGGCCGATCCCGACGACTGGCTGATCCGGCACCGCCTGGTCGGCCGGTATCCCGCGCTCGGGGTCCGCTATGCGGCGCGTTTGGCCGCGGTCGAACACGAGCTGGTGCTCGAGATCGCGCGCCGGACCAAACTCGACGCCGACGTCGATACGTATCCCGCGGTGATGGTCAGCGCCGCGCTGGCTGCGTCCCGGGTGGCCCTCACCGTGTGGCAGGAGCGTGACCGCAGGGGGTCGCTGCCCGCGCTGTTCGACGAGGTCTTCGACCAGCTCGCATCCGGGTTCACCCTTGTGTCCCGCCGCAGCGCCCGCCGCGGCCGCGCGGTCACTGTGCCCAAGCGCTGACGGTTTCGACGAGCTCGCGCGCGAGCCACCATTGAGGTGGACGGCCGGGTCGCGACGGCTTGACGTCGAATGGCTCGGTGACACGCCGAGTCGTGAGCACGTCGAGTGCAGTCCGCGCGGCACGCGTCGATATACCCAAGAGCTGCGCGACGAGCGCAGCGCTCACGACCGGATGCGACGGCAGGAGCTCGAGTACGGAACGGGCACTCGCATCGACGCGCAGATCACGGACGCGTTCACGCCAGTCGTCCATCAACGCGGTGACACGGTCGACAAAGTCCAGCGTGGACGTCGAAGCGGCTCGCGCGATATTCGCGAACCATCCCACCCAGCGATCGATCGACCCGGCCCGGAACTCGTAGAGACCTGAGAGGTAGCCACCCGGATCTCGCGCGATGATCGTTCCGTAACGGTTCTGCGCCCGGGCAGCTATTCAAATCTCTGTATACTATGCGTCATGGCGTATCGAGCCGCGGTGGTCGGGGGGTCGGGGTACTTGGGCGCGGAGCTGCTGCGCCTGCTGGCGGGGCACCCGGCGATCGAGGTCGTGCAGGTCACGGCCGACGCGAACGTGGGTGCCGGTGTCGGCGAGCTGTTTCCGTCGCTCCTTGGGGCCTATCCGTCACTCGTGTACGCGCCGCTGGTGGCGGGCGACCTCGCGGGCCTCGACGTCGTGTTCCTCGCGCTCCCGCACGGACGGTCGCAGTCGATCGCCGGCGCGCTGGTCGACACCGTCGGCCACGTCGTCGATCTCGGCGCCGACTTCCGCCTTCCACAGCCCGACTACGAGGAGTGGTACGGCGAGACCCACACCGCGCCCGAGCTGCTCGACCAGTTCGCCTTCGGGCTTCCCGAGCTCTACCGCACCGAGATCGGCGCGGCCCGTCACGTCGCCGCGCCGGGCTGCTATCCCACGACCGCGTTGCTCGCGCTCGCGCCGCTGTTGCACGACGGGCTGATCGAACCGTCGGGCATCGTCGTCGACGCCGTATCCGGCGTGTCGGGTGCGGGCCGCGGCGCCAAGGTCACGAGCCTGTTCTCGGAGGTCAACGAGAACGTCACCGCGTACGGGTTGCTCACGCATCGCCACACCGCGGAGATGGAGATGGCGCTCACGCACGTCGCACACCAGTCGGTGCAGGTGCTGTTCACACCGCATCTCGTGCCGATGACGCGGGGACTCCTGGCCACGTGTTACGCGCGCCCCACAGTCGACCACCTCAGCACCGCGGAGCTGCTCGGGCGCTACCGCGCCTTCTACGACGGCGAACCGTTCGTCGTGGTCACCGACGAGTCGCCGGCAACCAAGGCAACGCTCAGCTCGAACACCGCGCACGTGACCGTGCGCTACGACCCTCGCACGAACACGGTGCTCGCGCTCGGCGCGCTCGACAACCTCGTGAAGGGCGGGTCGGGCCAGGCGGTCCAGTGCGCCAACCTGCTGCTCGGCCTTCCGGAAACGACTGCCCTCCCGAGCACGGGGTTGATGCCATGAGGCTCGCGTCCGCGGCGCAGGTACCCT
>JBBDHW010000036.1:14728-24961 GCA_040880805.1 Acidimicrobiia bacterium
CCCCCCCCCCCCCCCCCGGGGCCCGAGCGGCCCGGCGCGAAGCGCCGAGAGCGGGCAGACATGAGCATCACTGCGGCGTCCGGGTTCGCCGCGGGTGGGCTCGCGAGCGGGATCAAGCCGTCAGGCGCGCCCGACCTCGCGATCGTCGCCACCGCCGACCATGCAGCGGTGCCTGCCACGGGCGTGTTCACGTCCAACCTCGTCGCCGCCGCGCCGGTGCAGATCAGCCGTACCCATCTGCACGACGGTCGCGCCGCCGCGGTCGTGCTCAACTCCGGCAACGCAAACGCGGCAACCGGCGAAGCGGGAAGGCGAGACGCGCTTCGCATGGCGGAGCTCACCGCCGAGTCGCTCGGCTGCGCGCCGCGTGACGTGCTCGTGTGCTCGACCGGCCTCATCGGGATCCCGATGCCGATGGAACCGATCGAGGCGGGGATCCCGAAGCTCGCGACCGCGCTCACTGCCGATGCCGCGGGTGGCGCCGCCGCTGCCGAGGCCATCCTCACCACCGATACCGTGCGCAAGGAGACCGTCCAGCAGGTCGAGCTCGCCCACGGCGTGGTTGCCACGATCGGCGGCATGGCGAAGGGTGCGGCGATGCTCTCGCCGGCGATGGCCACGATGCTGGCCGTGCTCACCACGGACGCCGCCGTCGACCCGAGCACGCTGCGCACGATGCTCGCGAGCGCCGTAACCAACTCGTTCAACAGCCTCGTCGTCGACGACTGCACCAGTACCAACGACACCGTGCTATTGCTCGCGAGCGGCGCGCTCGGCAACCCGCCGATCACTCGATCCGGCCGCGCCTACGAAGCGTTCGCCGATGCGCTCGCGGCCGCGTGCGCCGATCTCGCGCGCCAGATGGCGGCGGACGCGGAGGGCGCCACGAAGCTCGCGACCATCGTCGTGCGCGGCGCCCGTTCCGCGGCCGAGGCGCGTACCGCGGCGCGGGCGGTGGCCCGTAGCCAGCTCGTGCAGTGCTCGCTGTACGGCAACGATCCCTACTGGGGCCGGGTGTTGTCCGAGCTCGGAGCGAGCGGCGCCCGCTTCGACCCCGAGCGCGTCGACATCTCGTATCAAGGCGTCGAGGTGTGTCATGACGGCATTGCCGCGCCGCACGACTCGGCGGCACTCGCCGAACTGATGGCGGGCAAGGACATTTCGATCGAGTGCGACCTCCGCGCCGGCACCGGCGACGCCACCGTGACCTTCACCGACCTGACCCACGCGTATGTGGACGAGAACATGGGGACCTCCTGATGGACGCCAAGGAGAAGGCGGCGATCCTGGCGGAGGCGTTGCCGTACATCCAGGAGTTCTCCGGCACGACCGTCGTGGTGAAGTACGGCGGCCACGCCATGGAAGACCCCGCGCTCGCCGATCTGTTCGCTCAGGACGTCGTGCTCATGCGCTACGTCGGTATGAACCCCGTCGTCGTCCACGGCGGCGGTCCCCAGATCACCGAACTGATGCAGCGCCTCGGGAAGGAACCCCAGTTCGTCGACGGGCTGCGGATCACCGACGCCGAGACCGTCGACATCGTGCGCATGGCACTGGTTGGCAAGGTCAACCGCGAGATCGTCGCTTCGGTCAATCGCCACGGCTCGTACGCGGTCGGGCTCTCGGGTGAGGACGCCGGCCTCATCATGGTGTCGATGCGCGACGAACGCCTCGGATTCGTGGGCGACGTGTCGAGCATCGACCCGTCGATCGTGGTGCGGCTGCTGAACGAGGACCTGATCCCGGTGATCGCCACGATCGGCGTCGACGAGACCGGTCAGGCTTACAACATCAACGCCGACACCGTTGCCGGTGCCATCGCCGAGGCTCTCGACGCGGAGAAGCTCGTCTACCTCACCGACGTCGCCGGCCTCTACGCCGACTACCCCGACGAGTCCACACTCATCTCCGGCATTGACGTTGCGGGGCTCGGGTTGCTGGAGGCCGAGGGCAAGGTTTCGGAGGGGATGATCCCGAAGGTCCGGTCGTGTGTCGACGCGCTCAACAACGGTGTGCGGCGCGCCCACATCCTCGACGGCCGCGTGCCGCACGCGCTCCTCCTCGAGTTCTTCACCCGTGAGGGAATCGGCACCATGATCGAACGGGAGTTGAAATGACGACGTTCGACGACATCGTCGCGCTCGACGCCGAGCACGTGATGCAGACCTACGGCCGTCAGGCCGTCGCGTTCGTACGCGGCGAGGGCGTTCGACTCTGGGACAGCGAGGGCAAGGAGTACCTCGACTTCCTCGGCGGCCTCGCGGTCACGTCGCTCGGCCACGCGCACCCCGCGGTCGCCGACGCGGTGGCCGAGCAGGCGCGCACGCTCCTCCACGTGTCGAACCTCTACTACAACGACGTCCAGCCGCAGGTCGCGGCGCGCCTCGACGCGCTGCTCGGCGGCGGCGGCCGTGTGTTCTTCGCCAACTCCGGTGCCGAGGCCAACGAGTGCGCGATCAAGCTCGCGCGCCGCTACGGGCAGGCCCACGGTGGCCCGGACCGTTACCACGTGATCTCCGCGTACGGATCCTTCCACGGCCGCACGCTCACCACCCTCGCCGCCACTGGCCAGCCCCAGAAGCAGGAGGTGTTCCAACCGCTCCCGGTCGGGTTCCGTCAGGTCGAGTTCGGTGACGTGGACGCGCTCGCGGCCGCGATGGACGAGCGCGTCACCGCGGTGATGCTCGAAGCGATCCAAGGCGAGGGCGGTGTGATCGGCGCGCCCGACGGCTACCTCGCGGCCGTACGTGCGCTGTGCGACGAGCGCGAAGCATTGATGATCGTCGACGAGGTGCAAGCGGGCCTCGGCCGTACGGGAAAGTGGTTCGGGTTCCAGCATGCGGAGGGCGTGCGGCCCGACATCGTCACGATGGCGAAAGCGCTCGGCAACGGCGTCCCGATCGGCGCGTGCTGGGCGCGCGACGACGTCGCGTCTGTCTTCGCGGCCGGCGACCACGCTACGACGTTCGGCGGTCAGCCGCTCGCCGCGCGCGCCGCGCTCACGGTGCTCGAGGTCATGGAAGCGGAGGACGTACCGGCGCTCGCGACGCGGGCGGGGGAGCGGCTCACCAAGGCGTTGCTCGCGCTGCCGGGTGTGGCCGACGTGCGCGGTGCCGGCCTCCTGGTTGCGGCGGAGCTCGCTCCCGGGATCGAGTCGGGCCCGGTGGCCGCCGCGTGTCTCGAAGCCGGTCTCGTCCTGAACGCGGTGACCCCGACGGCACTTCGGTTGGAGCCGTCGCTGCTCGTCACCGACGACGAGATCGACGCCGCGGTCGCGATCCTCGAACGCGTCCTGGCCGAGAGCGGGCAACGGCCATGAGCAGCTTTCTCGAGATCGACGATCTCACACCCGCCCAATTCGTGGCGCTCCTCGACGCGGCACTGTGCTGGAAGCGCGAGCCCGCGCAAGTACCGAAGGTTCTCGACGGCTTGGGCGCGGCACTGCTGTTCGAGAAGCCGTCGGCGCGCACGCGCACGTCTACGGAGATGGCGGTGGTCGGGCTCGGCGGTCACCCGATCTACATCCGGCCCGACGAGGTGGGGCTCGGTGTACGCGAGCCCGTCGCCGACGTCGCCCGCACCCTTGCCGGCTACTGCGCGGTGATCGCGGCGCGCGTGTTCGACCACGAGACGCTCGAAGAGATGGCGCACGCGGTCGACGTGCCCGTGGTCAACTTGCTCTCGGACCGCGCCCATCCGTGTCAGGCCCTCGCCGACTTCCTCACGCTGCGCGAGCTTCTCGGCGACCTCGAAGGTCGACGGCTCGTGTTCGTGGGTGATGGCAACAACGTTGCTGCGTCGCTCGCGTTCGCGGCCGCGCTCTCGGGGGTGGAGCTCACGGTGGCCTCACCGCCGGGCTACGAGCTCGACGACGACACGGTCGAGCGCGCCCGCAATCTCGGTGGCGCGATCGAGCTCACCGCCGATCCCTTCGAAGCAGTGCGCGGCGCCGATGCCGTGTATACGGACGTGTGGACGTCGATGGGGCAGGAGGAGGAGTCCGCGATCCGGCGCGCCGCGTTCGAGGGCTACACGGTCGACGAAACGCTGATGGCTGTGGCGGGAGAGCAGGTGTGGTTCCTGCATTGCCTTCCTGCGCACCGCGGTGAAGAGGTGTCGGCCGAGGTGATCGACGGTCCGCGTTCCGCAGTGTGGCAGCAGGCCGCGAACCGGATGGACGCCGCCCGCGCGCTGCTGGCGGAGCTGTGCGCGAACGAAGAGGACACTCGATGACGCTCGGCCGGCCCCAGCGCCAGCACCGCATCGCGCGACTCCTCGAGGAGCAGGCGATCTCGAGCCAGGCCCAACTCGTGGAGCTGCTGGCTTCCGACGGCGTCGTGGCCACCCAGGCCACGGTGAGCCGCGACCTCGAGGATCTCGGCGCGGTCAAGGTGCGGATCCCGGGTGGCGCGATGGCGTACGCCATCCCCGAGCACGCCAAGGAGGGCAGCGCGCCCGACGACCACCTACGCCGCGTGATGGGCGAGTTCGTCGTGGAGGTCGCGTACAGCGCGAACCTCGTGATCTTGCGGACGCCGCCCGGCTCCGCGCACGTCGTGGCGTCGGCGATCGACCGCGCCGGTTTGCCCGGCGTGCTCGGTACCGTCGCCGGCGACGACACGATCCTGGTGGTGTGCTCGGAGCACACGGGTGGCACGCAGATGGCTGCCGAGCTCGGCGCGCTCGCCGGGTTGTAAAAGGAGCTGAATTGTCATGGCGAAGCGTGTGGTGCTCGCGTACTCGGGTGGTCTCGACACCTCCGTCGCAGTGAAATGGATCGCGGAGGAGTGGGGCTGCGAGGTGGTGGCCCTCTCGGTCGACGTCGGGCAAACCGCAGATGACGACCTGGACACGATCCGCGAGCGTGCGCTCGCCGCGGGCGCCGTCGACGCCGTGGTAGTCGACGCCAAGCGCGAGTTCGCCGACGACTACGTGGCGCCGGTCATCCGCGCCAACGCGCTGTACGAGGGCAAGTACCCGCTGGTCTCCGCACTGTCGCGGCCCGTGATCGCGCGGCACCTCGTACGCGCCGCGCGTGACTTCAACGCCGACGCCGTTGCCCACGGCTGCACGGGAAAGGGCAACGACCAGGTGCGCTTCGAGGTATCTGTGCGGGCGCTCGCGCCCGACCTCGACGTGCTGGCACCGGTGCGCGTCTGGGGCTTCACGCGCGCGGACTCGATCGACTACGCCGCCCGCCACCACATCCCGATCAAAGTGCGCAAGGACAGCCCGTTCTCGATCGACGAGAACCTGTGGGGTCGGGCCATCGAGTGCGGGGTGCTCGAAGACCCGTGGGCCGCACCACCCGTCGAGATCTACGCGCTCACCAACAACGCCGACGGGCACGCGCTCGACCCGTGGGAGCTGGTGGTGGGGTTCGAGCAAGGGATTCCCGTCGCCCTCGACGGCACGACGATGCCGCTCGACGAGCTCGTCCTCGCGACAACCGCCAAGGTCGGCCCGTACGGGTGGGGGCGCGTCGACATGGTGGAGAACCGGCGCGTCGGCATCAAGAGCCGCGAGAACTACGAGTGCCCGGGCGCGCTCGCGCTGCTGCTCGCGCACGCCGACCTCGAGTCGATCACGCTCGAGCGCGACCTCATGCGCGAGAAGGCCCGATTGGAACCTCGCTACGCGGAGCTCGTCTACGACGGCCTGTGGTTCTCCCCGCTGCGTGAGGCGCTCGACTCGTTCATGGCCAGTTCGCAGCGGCACGTCACCGGGGAGGTGCGGCTGCGGCTCGAACCCGGCAGCTGCACGGTGTCCGGACGACGGGCCGTACGCGGCCTCTACAGCCACGACCTCGCCACCTATGACGCGTCGGACACGTTCCGCCATCAGGACGCAGAGGGTTTCGTGCGGCTGTGGGGGCTCTCGGTCGAGACCTGGGCTCGCGAGCAAGGCGGGCCGGAAGTCTGATGACCCTCTGGCACGGCCGCTTCACCGACGCTCCCGCCGACGAGCTGCTCGCTTTCACCCAGAGCCTCTCGTTCGACCGGCGCCTCGCACCCGACGATGTCGCGGGTTCGCGCGCGCACGTTGCGATGTTGGCGCGCACCGGGTTGCTCGCCGAGGAGGAGGCGTCACTCGTGACGGCCGCGCTCGACCGGGTCGAGATCGAGCTCACCGACGGCACGTTCGCGTTCGCACCCGAAGACGAAGACATCCACACCGCGATCGAGCGTCGTGTCACCGAGCTCGCCGGGACCGCCGGCGCGAAGCTCCACACGGGCCGCAGCCGGAACGACCAGGTGGCCACCACGCTGCGGTTGTTCCTGAAGCGCGAGGGCGCCGACGTGGCGCGCCGGGTGCACGGTCTCCAGGAAGTGCTGCTCGAGCGTGCCAAGGCAGCCGGAGCCGACGAATATCTCCCCGGTTACACGCATCTCCAGCGCGCTCAGCCGGTACTCCTCGCCCACCACTTCCTCGCGCACTTCTGGGCGTTCGCGCGCGACGTCGACCGTTGGCGCGACGCGCTCGCGCGTGTCGACGTGTCGCCGCTGGGCGCCGGCGCGCTCGCCGGCTCCAGCCTGCCGCTCGACCCGGATAGCGTCGCTCGCGAGCTCGGCTTCGCACGGCGCTTCGACAACTCGCTCGACGCGGTGTCCGATCGTGACTTCGTGGCCGAGGCCCTCTTTGTCCTCGCGCTCACGCAGGTGCACCTCTCCCGCCTCGGTGAGGAGATCGTGCTCTGGTCGAGCGAAGAGTTCGGGTTCCTCCGTCTTGCCGACGCCTACAGCACCGGGTCGTCGATGTTGCCCCAGAAGAAGAATCCCGACATCGCCGAGCTCGCACGCGGCAAGGCGGGACGACTGATCGGCAACCTCACCGGGTTCCTCGCCACGCTGAAGGGTCTCCCGCTCTCGTACAACCGCGACCTGCAGGAAGACAAGGAGCCGCTGTTCGACGCGCTCGACCAGAACCGGCTCGCGCTCGTCGCGATGTCGGGGCTGCTCGCCACTGCCGAGCTCGTGCACGACCGCATGCGCGCGGCGGCCGACGCGCCGGCGTCTGCCGCGGTCGATCTCGCCGAGTGGCTCGTCGAGCGCGGCATGCCATTCCGCGACGCGCACGCGCGCGTCGGCGCGTTGGTGCGGCAGACGTACGAGCGCGGTGTGCCGCTCGACGAATTAGTGATGACGGAGCCCGACCTCGGGCCCGACGTACTGCCGCTCCTCGAGCCCGGTTCGGCGATCGCGCGGCGCACTACGCCGGGAGGCGCGGGCGCGGCGTCGGTCGCCGCGCAGCTCGACGCTGCGACGCTGCGCCTCGGCGAGCAGGCGCGCTGGCTCGGTTGAGCGAGCGTCGCGAGCCGGGTATCCCGGCGAGCAGCGAGCGTGGCCCCAGCGGCCCGGCGGCGCAGCCGCCGAGAGCCGCGCGGTTGCACCGCTCGCTGCCACGCTCGTTCTACCGGCGCGACGCGCGCGAGCTCGCGCCGCTCGTCCTGAACAAGCTGTTGGTACGCACGGAGCCCGGTGAGCCGCGTGTGGCCGCGCGCATCGTGGAGGTGGAGGCGTACTGCGGCTCGGAGGATCCCGCGAGTCACGCCTTCCGCGGCATGACCAAGCGCAATGCCACGATGTTCGGCCCGTCCGGTCGCCTGTACGTGTACTTCACCTACGGGATGCACTGGTGCGCGAACGTCGTCGCCGAGGCGTCAGGCGACGCGTCGGCGGTGCTGTTGCGCGCCGCCGCGCCTGTCGACGGCGTGGAGCTGATGCGCACGCGTCGGGTGAAGGCCCGCCGCGATCGCGAGTTGTGCGCGGGACCGGCGCGGCTGTGCCAGGCGTTCGGCCTCACCGGAGCGTTCGACGGCACCGACCTCACGCGCGGCCAGCTGCGCATCGTCGACGATGGTGTCCCGCCGCCGCGTGTGCCGATCGTCACCACGCGCGTCGGGCTCCGCGCGGGCGAGGGTGACGAGTCCCCGTGGCGATTCCTCGTGCCCGGAGACCCGCATATCAGCCGCGGTCCGCGCCCGGCTGCCGGGTAGCGTTTCTTCGAGATGGCCACGGTCGACGAGCAGTTCACCGTCCTCGCGGCGGGCGCCGTCGACCTGATCGGCGAGGCCGAGCTGCGCCGCAAGCTCGAGTCCGGCCGACCGCTCCGCGCCAAGCTCGGCCTCGACCCGTCGAAGCCCGACATCCACATCGGTCACGCGGTCGTCCTGCGCCGGCTGCGCGACTTCCAGGAGCTCGGGCACACCGCGGTGCTGATCGTCGGCGACTTCACCGCGCAGGTGGGTGACCCGTCGGGCCGTTCAGCCACGCGCCCCGCGCTGTCGAGCCAGGAGGCCGACGAGAACGCAGCCACCTACTTCGAGCAGGCGCAGCGGGTGCTGCTGCCCGACAACCTCGAGATCCGGTACAACTCGGAGTGGCTCGGCACGATGGGCATCGACGACGTGCTGCGCCTCACCGGGCGTGCCACCGTGGCCCGCATGCTCGAGCGTGACGACTTCGCCAAGCGGTTCGCGAGCGGCACGCCGATCTCGGTGATGGAGCTGCTGTACCCGCTGCTCCAGGCGTGGGACTCGGTGATGGTGCAGGCCGACGTCGAGATCGGCGGTACCGACCAGCTCTTCAACTTCCTCGCCGCGCGCCCGATCCAGCAGCACGAGGGCCAGGACCCGCAGGTTGTGCTCACCATGCCGCTGCTCGTCGGGCTCGACGGCAAGCAGAAGATGTCGAAGTCGCTCGACAACTACGTGGGGATCACCGAGCCACCGGGCGAGCAGTACGGGAAGGTGATGTCACTGCGCGACGAGACCATGCCGGAGTATTTCGCGCTCGCGACCGGATGGCCCGACGTTCGAGTCGCGGAGGTCAGCGGAGCACTCCAATCGGGAGAGATCACCCCGCGCGACGCCAAGCGCTTGCTGGCACGCACTGTGGTCGATCTGTACCACGGCGAGGGCGCAGGCGCGGAGGCCGAAGCCGAGTTCGATCATGTGTTCGTCGCCCACGAGATCCCCGACGACGTGCCCGACGTGCCGATCCCTCCCGATGACGTGCGCGAGGGTCGCGTGCGCGTGGCCACGCTCGTCGCCCGTGCGTTCCCGAAGGCGGTTCCGTCCAACAAGGAAGGGCGGCGGAAGATCCAGCAAGGCGGCGTGCGCCTCGACGGCGACGTGGTCACCGACGCCGACTTCGAGGTCGCCCCCGCCGACGTCGACGGGAAGCTCCTGCAACTCGGCCGCCGCAACTGGGCCCGCTTACGGGCCTGAAATCACCGGATCAGGCCGTTCGCGCCTAGAAGAAGAGGGCCAGGCTGAGCACCGCACCGAACACGAGCAGGCAGATCACGGCCACCGCGCCCCAGAACATCCAGCCCTTGCCCGAGACGCCCATGTTCGCCATCACGGCGCGTTGGTCCTCGTGGAGCGCGTAGTCCCGCTCGGGCTTCGTGCCGACCTTGGGCTGGTGCTTCCGGCCCTTGCGCTTCATCCCGCTCGATCCCATCGGGCGAGATGCTACCCGCAGCGCCCGAAATACGGCCCGATGGCTTGCAGATGCGGCATCTGGCCCATACAATCCCCAGTCCGCCCCCGGTGCTCTGCACCGGAGGCTTTGACACGGACGCCTCTCGCCGGCCCTCGCGGCCGACCCAAGTGAGACACGAGGCGAGAGGTGAGTGTCGGTTCGGCGCTTGCAGACCCGCCACCCGGGTATCACCGGTGGACGGCTCTGGCGTCGAACAGCGGCTCCTTGAAAACGGAATAGTTGACGCCAAAAGCCAGTGCGGGCGTGTCGCGAGACACGTCACCATTAATTCCGCACGGTGACGCTCTTCGGGGCGCATCGTGCATAGTTGCCGGAACGGGGCAGTGACCCGATCCGGCAGCTCTTCATGATCGAAGGCCAGCTTGCCGCTTCGCAGTGGTGAGATGGTCGAGATCTCGATGGAGAGTTTGATCCTGGCTCAGGACGAACGCTGGCGGCGCGCTTCAAGGCATGCAAGTCGAACGAGAAACCCGGGCTTGCCCGGGTGGAGAGTGGCGAACGGGTGAGTAACACGTGAGGAACCTGCCCCGAAGACCGGGATAACGCCGGGAAACTGGTGCTAATACCGGATGCCCTCGCTGGATCGCATGGTCCGGCGAAGAAATGGATTCCGCTTCGGGATGGCCTCGCGGCCTATCAGCTAGTTGGTGGGGTAACGGCCCACCAAGGCAGCGACGGGTAGCTGGTCTGAGAGGATGTCCAGCCACACTGGGACTGAGACACGGCC